>JBDSME010000574.1:0-11147 GCA_039916065.1 Polyangia bacterium | reverse complement strand
TCGTACGGGCACATCAGGATGCAGTACTGGCAACCGATGCACTGGTCGTCCAGGTGCTTGACGATCCCGGTGACGGGATCCTTCTCGTAGGCCTTCACCGGGCAACCCGACAGGCAAGCCGGCTCCAGGCAGTGATGGCAAGCGGTGGTGACGGTCTGTTGGGCGGGCGCCTGCGCGGTCCCGCCGTGCAACAGACCGACGCTTCGCCAGACCTCGCCGTCGTCCAGGCCATTCAGGTTGTGACACCCGGTGACGCAGGCCTTGCACCCCGTGCACAGATCCAGCTCCACCTCGAACGCATACTGCTGGCCAGGCCCCGGCGCCGTACCGGGAATCAGGTCGCGATAGAATTTGCTACTGGGCGGCAGGGCGTCGTCGTCGTGTTTGCGGGCGAACCGATCGACCGCGGTCAGGGTCTGTTGATCGGCCAGCACCCAGTCGAGCGCCGAAAAGGGCGAGGACGTGGTGGCCCGCTCCGCCGCGCGCCTGGGCGCCATGGCCAACAGGGGACTTCTGATCGCGGTACTCATTGTGGTGCACGGTGCGGGGTACAGGGCAGCGAGGACGTCGACATCGGACCTCAACGGTAGAGGTCCCCCTGTTTCCGTTCGGTCAAGGGCACGTCAAATGGGCGTAACTCGACCGATCGCGTCCTGGTGGGTCAAATCGCAGACATCGCAGGACCCGTCTCCGTGAAGGGCGGCCAAGACGCCGAGATCTCCAGCGCCACCGCGGCGGCGTTCACCGTGGCCGCGATGCGCACGGCGTCGTGCACCTGGTCTTCCGTCAGTCCACCCACCGTCACCACCTGTTCGTGTGCCGACATGCAGGCGCCGCAGCCGTTGATGGCGCTCACGGCCAGCGAGAACAGCTCGAAATCCACCCTGCTGCCGGCGGGCTTGACCATGCGGTTCATCCGCAGGCGCGCCGGCTTCTGCGCGTAGCCCTCCTTCCCCACCAGATGCCGGAAGCGGTAGTAGACGTTGTTCATCGCCATCAGCGCCGCCGCCGCCAGCGCGTCTTCGACCACCGCCGCGTCCACCTCGCGAAGGGCATCCGCGATGACGGCGGCGCGCAACCGCTCGTTGCGCGCCGCGGCCGCTGACGCCACAGCCACCCCCCACTTCTGCGGCGCCGACAGGGTCGTCTCGCGCAGCACCGCTTGCAGATTGAGCTTGATATCCCGCGCCACCTCCGGCAACGCGGCCCGAATATCGTCCAGGGCTGATGGTTGTGCGTCGTTCATGATCAGGCCCCCAGGGTCGCTTCGCCCTTTTGCCAGTTGCAGGGGCACAGCTCGTCCGTCTGCAGGGCGTCCAGCACGCGAACGACCTCGTCGACGTTCCGGCCCACATCCAGGTCGTTGACGGAGACGAAGCGGATGAACCCGTCGGGGTCGACGATGTACGTGGCCCGGGTGGTCACGCCTTCGACCGGGTGAATGATGCCCAGTGCCCCCGACAGCTCGCGCTTGATGTCGGCCAGCATCGGGAACGGCAGGTTCCTGAGGTCCGGGTGATCCTTGCGCCAGGCCAGGTGCACGTATTCCGAATCGATGCTGGCACCCAGCACCTGGGCGTCGCGATCAGAAAAGTCGCCGTTCTTGTTTCCGAACGCCGCGATCTCGGTGGGACAGACAAACGTGAAGTCCTTGGGCCAGAAGAAGACCACCTTCCACTTGCCCGGGTAATCCGTGTTCGAGATGTCTTTGAACTCCTTCCCCTTCTCCAGGGAAACCACGCTCTTCAGATGAAATGCCGGGAACCTGTCGCCGATGGTCAACATGAAGAATACCTTTCGTTATGGCGGGCCGCGCGGCCCGCGTGGAGGCGAGCCGCCAGGCCCGCGTTGCTGTGTCTGCTGGTCAGGATGCGCCCTGTTGCTGACAACCTCCAACACAATAAACTTCTGCACGTGATAACTTATGACTATCATGGTTCGCGAAGCGCCCACGCCTTCACCGCGTCCTGAACATCACCCCCTCAGCCTGCGCCAGTTGCAGTACTTCGTGGCCGTGGCGAACACCCGCAGCTTTCGCCGGGCCGCCGAGCTCTGCCATGTCTCTCAGCCGGCGCTCAGCGCTCAGATTGCCGTCCTGGAGCAGTCGCTGGGCGTCCGCCTGCTGGAGCGCGACCGCCGCATGGTGCGGCCCACCGCCGCTGGTCAGGAGTTGCTGGAGCGAGCACGCCGCGTCCTGGTGCAGGCGGACGATCTGGTGGACGCCGCCAAACGGCTGGGTGACCCTTTGAGTGGAATCATAAGGATTGGCGTGATCCCAACGGTGTCACCGTACCTGTTGCCGGAGGTGGTCCCCACCCTGCGACGCCGCCTCCCCTTGCTGAATGTGCAATGGGTCGAGGACAAGACGGATCTGCTGGTGGAACGCCTGCAGGCGGGGAGCCTGGACGGCGCCCTGCTGGCCCTGGAGGCGCGGCTGGAAGATCTGGAACACGAGACCATCGCCATCGATCCCTTCGTGCTGGCGACCCCGCGCGGTCACCCCCTGTCCAGGCCGCGCGCCCCGGCCCGGCTCAGCGAGCTGAATGGAGCGGACCTCCTGCTGCTGGAGGACGGCCACTGCTTGCGTGACCAGGCCCTCAGCTTTTGCGCTGGCGGCCGCACCCACGAGCTCGATTTCCGAGCCACCAGCCTGCCCACCCTGGTGCAGATGGTGGCGGGCGGCGCCGGCGTCACCCTGCTGCCGCGGCTCGCGCTCCCCGTCGAAGCGCGACGCTCGCAGCTTTCCTTGCGACGGTTCGCCGCGCCCGCCCCCCACCGCACCATCGGCCTGGTCTGGCGCCGCGGCACCGCCACCCGCCCCGCCCTGCAAGCGGTGGCCCTCGCCCTCCGCGAGGCCGCCAGCAAGGCCGAACCCAAATTCGAAAAGCCGTTCGGCAGAACTGTCTGAGCCAAGGCCGTCGAGCAGCCCCCCTTCCGGCCCTGCGTTATGCTGCGGTGGTTATGCGCGAAGCGAGGGTGCCTGCGTATGCGCGCGCATAATGTACCCGGTGCTGGTATCCAATCCGCCCGGTGGTGGCCAGTCGCCGCGGTGGTGCTCTTCATAGCCGCTCTGTACGGGCGAACGGCGGCGTTCGATTTCTCGTACCTCGACGATGACATCTTGATCGTCGATGACCAGGCCTTCCTTTCGGCGCCCAACAGCCTGGCGCGCGCATTCACGCGGGGCTATTTCCCGTTCCACGGGGGAGCGCACCAGGATCACAGCTACTACCGGCCTCTCGTCACGGTCTCGTTCGTCCTGGATGCGGCCTGGGGCGGAACGGATGCCGGTGTCTATCACCGCACGAACGTGGTCCTTCATGCCGTGGCTACGGCATTGCTATTCCTTCTCCTCCGTCGCTCTGGCTACCGGGACCTGGTCGCACTCTTCGGCGCTTTTCTGTTTGCCGCGCACCCGGCGCTAACGGAAGCGGTAGCCTGGATCCCTGGCCGCAACGATGTTCTGCTGGCGGTGTTTGCGCTGGCTGCCTGGTTGCTATTGCCGCGAATCCGCACGTCGTACCTCAACGACACGGCAGGGCAATCGCAGCAAGCTCGCGGCGTTCCCACCTCAAGCGAACAGGTCTTCAGATTGCTGGCGCACCAGGTGGCCTGGCTCGCGGCGCTCCAGGTTAAGGAAACCGCCTGGGTCCTCCCCGTAGTGTGGGCCGTCCAGCTCCGCTGGCAGTCCGACCGCAGCCAGGCGCCGCGTGCAAGCAGACTGCGTCTGATCTGGTTGGCGGCCGGATGGTTGGTCACCTTAGCTGTCTACGTCATCGGGCGCGCCGCGCTCACCTCGGACGGTGGTGGCAGCGCCAGCTCGGACGCCGGCGTACCCGGTCTGTGGGCGGGGCTCAGCGTGAGATACGCTGTATCCAACCTACCCTCACTGCTCGGCGCGATAGGCAAGTTGGTTCTGCCCGTGCATCTATCTGTGCTAGCCATCCCGGCGGACACTTGGTCTTGGCCTGGAGCGGTGGGCGTCGCGGCCCTGGTGATGGCAGCCCGCCTCATTCCGGGCGCCCGGCGCTCTCACCTGCTCTTCGGAGTGGGCTGCCTGGTGCTGTTCCTGGTCCCCGGGCTACCGGCATCGAACCTTCTGGTCCTAGAGAACCGTCTTTACCTGCCGGCGGTGGGCCTGGTGCTGGTGATGTGCGAACTCTTCACCGCGCTGCCTTTCAGCACCCGAATCAGGTCCATTGTCGCCGTGACCTTGGTGGAGCTTCTGGCGACCGCTTCGTTCTCGTACGCCAGCGGTTTCAGAGATCGCCTGGCGTTCGCGCACGCCGCCGTAGAACAGTCCCCCCATTCGTCCCTGGCGCACCGCAACCTGGGCGTTGCGTACCACGTCGCGGGTGACCGCGACTCCGCGCGCCGCGAATACCAAGCCGCGCTGGCGGAGGATGCCGGAGAACCGGTGGCACACAATAACCTCGGCGTGATCTTGATGGCGGACGGCCACCTCGCCGAGGCCGAAGGCGAGCTGCGCCAGGAACTCACCATCAACCCCGACTACGCTCCCGCCCACGACAACCTGGCCCAGGTGCTAGCGGCGGTGGGCAGACACGATGAGGCAGCTGGGCACTGGGAGAAGAGCCTGGAGCTCAACCCACGAAGCACGTCCGCCCTGCAAGCGCTCATCGATTATTACGGCCCGCGCGACCCTGTCCGGGCGAGTCGCTTGCGTGTCCTGCTCGACAGTGCGCGATCACCCACTCCACCCCGCTGACAACGGCCGGCGGCTCCAAAGGAGCGTCACAAACGATGGTATGTTTGCGCCTTCGCTGCGGCTTGGGCGGCGCCCTGCCGGCACTCACCCTCTTCTTCCCTTCAGGAGTCAGCGCATGACCATGCCCCGCCTTCGTACATCTCTTTCTCCATCGGCCACTCTGCTCCAGCTGCTGCCTGCGCTGGCGCTGGGGACATTCTCCCCCAGCTGTAGCTCCAGCTCTAGTAACAACCCGGCGGCGGATGCGTCAACAGACGTCGCGACCACCCCGCTCTGTGCGGCCGACGAGGACGTCATCTCGGACTTCACCATTGACAACGGAGTCAAGCCCGTCGATGGCCGTCAGGGCGGTTGGTACACGTACGGCGATACTTCTGGCGTGGGGACCTTGATGCCAGGCGAGGGCATGGGAGTGGTCCCCGACCTGACTCAGGGAAATGCGAGCTGCTCGAAGCAAGGTTCGCTGCACGTGATTGCCAAGGGTTTCATGGACTGGGGCGCGGCCACCGGGGTCGACTTGCGGCCGCAGGTGGCGCTTGATGGAGGTACGCGGGTCAAGGGGCCTTACGACGCTAGCAAGTACCGTGGCATCTCCTTCTGGGCCAAGGCGGCCAAGCCGATCAAGTTCGCCATGGTGAAGTTTCTGGATCCTTACACCGACACGCCGTCGGTGCTGCCGGCTGACCAATGGTGTGCTTACAAGCCGATGATGCCCATCAACTGCAGTCCGTACGTGGTGAAGTTCGGCTATGGCTACACGGGCGACGGCGCCGTTGCGGTGGCCGCCGACTATTCCAAGTACGTGAACACCAAGATCGACGAAACCTGGCGGAAGTTCGAAATCGCTTTCGCCGATGCCAAGCAGGACCGGTTTAACCCTGGCCTCAAATCTCCGGGAGACAAGCTCGACACCAAACAACTCGTCGGCTTCGCGATTCAGTTCAACACGGACCACGACATGGTGCCTCCCGGCGCCACCGACGTCGAAATCTGGATCGATGACGTCGCGTTCATGAAGTAGCGAGGCCGTCACGGGGTGAGTGGAACGACGACGTCCGTTCCCTTCCCCCTCCACGCAACCGCCCGCGACGAACGGTACGCCGTGACTGACCCGGCAGGCCCAACGACAAACGGGTGCTGGCGCCGCGCATTGCGCGATGCCAGCACCCGCTGGTGTTCTGTGGTGCCGTTCTCGTTCCCTGGCTACTGCACGACGGCCGTAAACTCCTGCACCTCGAGTCCCATGGTCCCCGAACCGCTCCAGATCTCGAAGCCGCCGAACACGTCCGTGAGGTACCAGTTGCTCGGAATGCCGTTCATCGCCGCGTCGCTTAGGAACGGCTTGATGTTGACGTTCATGAAGCTGGTGATGGTGGACTTGGCCACATAGGAGACCACCGGCCGGTTCGGGTTGGCGCCACTGCCGCGCGGACCCACCCAGACGTCCCACGTTCCGGGTGCACCCGGAATGCTGACATTCGATCGCATCACACTGCCGATCGGGCTGCGGCTACCCGGCTTGTACAACCAGATCATGACGAACCCGGCGATGCCGTCGTCGTAGCGTGAGGTGGGCGGCGTCGCCGACAGCCAGATGTCGTACGCCGCGTTGTAATCGCCGTTGGCAGTGTTGTACCGGAAGGTGCTGTTTATGCTGCCGATAGCGCTGATCTGCTTGGGCAATCCATCATCGGAGCGTGTGGAGTAGGTGCCCATCTGCGTGTCACCGTTGCCACCGATGAAGATGGACGGGTACGATGCCGGTACGCCGTTGCCCGGAGATCCACCGGTGGGGCTGGTGATCTTGAAGCTGTTACCGGTGTACATCAGGGTCTGATCGCTACCGGTGGGATTGCCCCAGTTGTTGTTCTGAATGATGTAGCTCTTGCCGCCAGCCGCGACCTTGACCCGCTTGAAGTCGTTGTCCGTCGCCCCCGGACCACCGATGGTCCCGGTCAGCGGCCCCGAGGTGCCCATGTAGGGAGGCGCGTCGGCCGTGCTGCTTCCCGTATTGAACCCGCCGATGCAGTAGTCGAACGGAGTGGGAGCCACGGCGCCAGGCACCAGGAACACCACCGCCGACACCTTGTTCACGGCGGGATTGAACGCGGTACCCGTTCCGTCCCAACACTTGCTGTTGAACGCGGTGTAGGGCGCGAATACGGGGCCCTCCGCTGGCGTAATCTTGAAGCACCAGCGATCGGCGGCACCCTCGGCGCCAGCCTTGCCGCCGTTCGGCCCCTGCACCTGGATGCGCAACTCGGAGGCGTTCTTCTTGCTGAAGCTGAGTGCGATACCGGTGCCCGTCAGTGTCACCGAGGGCGGTCCAGCGGCGGTGGGATCAGCGGGCTTGTAGGCACACTGGGTGGCGGACCCGCTGCCAGGCTCCGCCAGGTTGAATCCAAGCAAAGCGACGGCATCGTAGTTCGCGAACACGGTGCCCTTCACGCAATAGGGATCTGCGGCAGGCTTACTCAAGAAGTCCTTGGGCATATTCGTGGTGGTGCTGCCGGCAAGGGCGTCGATCCCCGTCCAGCTACATCCGCCCCACATCTTCGGCGCGTAGGTCCAGTAGCCGGGGGGGGTGCCCGAGACATTACCTCCGCCCGTTCCCGGATTCCCACTGCCACCCGTTCCCGGGTTGCCGCTGCCGCCGGTTCCCGGATTCCCGCTACCGCCACTTCCCGGATTGCCGCTACCACCACTCCCGGGGTTCCCGCTACCACCAGTTCCCGGGTTCACGCTGCCGCCACTCCCCAGGTTTCCGCTGCCACCGCTCCCCGGGTTGCTGCCCCCGCCGGTGCCTGCCGACTTGCCCCCGGTACCGGTTGTACCAGGCGAACTGGCGCTGGAGCAACCGATGCTCAGACCAAGACCGACCATCAAGGTCAACGGTCCGACGGACCGGAAGTCGAATCGGCGCGAAACACGTGTGCAGGACAAACGCGAAGTCATACGGAGCCTCCTTGGGGCTGAGCTTTCC
The DNA here is from genome assembly GCA_039916065.1 of Polyangia bacterium. GTDB lineage: Bacteria > Myxococcota_A > Polyangia > Fen-1088 > Fen-1088 > FEN-1088. The sequence goes on along the minus strand of JBDSME010000574.1, from coordinate 3,435 downwards.
ATACAGGAGTTACAGCCACGGTGTGGTTTTCGAGAAACCGCCGCAGCGTGTAGGGTCTGATACATACCGCAATCACCAGCGGTTTCCTCTGAAAAGCGCCCGAACCGCGGGCTTTGGGTCGGCGGGCGCTCCAACAGAGCGTATGAATCACTAGTCCCGGGGTAACTTCCCGAAGACGCTGCCGTGGCTTTCCACAGCCAGACCAGAAAATCATCCGGCCAGTTGGAAAGACGGGTCAGTGTGGCCAGTGAGAAGTGCTTCTTGCTCGCTGGAACATGCAAATGCTAGGAGCGCTGATCTTGGACTTTTCCACTGCTCTGCGAGACGGGCGACGCTCGACTGCCCATGGTGTCCGAATGTCCGCCCGGCCCCGCTTCATTGACAAGCGAAACCGTCCGCATTCCCTGCGCAAAACTTGTTCGCCGGACATTGTGGGGCGACTGGATCGCAAAGGTTGGCCGTCTGGAACCCGGGCCCGAGAGTGGGGCACCCCGATCCAATCTCCCCAGACCGAACATAGCAAAGCGCCCCGCCGCGAGGATCGGGAGTTAAGCAGCAGTCACTGCCCGTAGGGCAATCGTTTGGTCCGTCGCAATGAAGGTCGCCTGTTACGTCTCCGCACGAGACTTGACTTCCTGTGCTCGAACAGCCCTGCGACGCGTTGCAGACGACATACGCACCGGAGTTGGCGGAGCAACTGACCTGCCCCGCCACCCTGGCCGTTCCCATACAGAAGCCGCCAGAACCCGTGCAGCCCCCCGGAACGCAATCACTCTCGGTGCTGCAACCTTGGAAGTTCGCTGGGAGGACACACCTCCCTGACCAGCAGACCCCCCGCACATCCCCAGGCCGCCTGCAAAGTTTGCCGTTCGGGGTGCTTCCGAGGCAGGTGCACTGGCCGGCGGAGCACCCCATCCCGTTGTTCGCGCAGGTTGATTCTCCACATGTCCCGCAGTTCTTCGGGTCCGAATTGAGATCCACGCACGCGCCGTTGCACAAAGTCAGCCCCGCGTTGCACAGACACTGCCCGGCGCTGCTACACGTTTGATTTGCCGCGCAGGTCGTCACGCACGGATCAAGCTTGCCGTTCGTACACTTCTGCGTGCCACAGGGGCACGTTTTTGGTGGATCACCGCTTGTGCACTGGCAGCCCTCGTTCGGTATACCGTTGCAATTGGCGTCATTGCCCTTCGTGGAACAGTTGTCGGCGGCCGCGGGCAGCACTTGTCCCGCACAGGTCGTGCTCCAGGACGTGCTGGTCTTATCTGCGGACGGGATGCACATGCGCGTCCCAGATTTGCAGGGCGGGTTGTTATTGCCGGGGCAAGGGCCAGAGGTGCCGGCGGGACAGACGCAGCTCGAGTCCTGGTTGTCGGGCACGCCGTTGCAGTCGTTATCGCTGGTCGATGTGCAATCGCGCGGCTTCGCCGTCATCGCGCCCGCACAGGCGGTGCCCGCGCCTCCGGTACCCGCGCCACCGGTCGCCGCGCCGCCGGTGGCGCGCCCGCCGGTTCCCATGCCTCCTGTGCCGCGGCCACCGGAGGCGCCGGCGCCGCCCGTGCTCGCTCCGCTCCCGCCGGAACCGCTACCTCCCGAACTATTGCCCCCCGTTGCTGGGGCACCCCCCGCGCCGGGTACGCCGCTACCGCCGGCGACGCCACCGCCGCCGGCGACGCCACCGGTGCCCACGCCACCGGTCGCCCCCAGATCCGGGGCGCCACCGTCATCGGCGGCCGCGCCGCCGGTTCCGCGTCCGGTCGTTCCGCCCGATCCGAGAGTCCCGGCGTCACCCGGCTCCGAAATGGGGACGCATGCTCCCTCGCTGCAGGTCTCGGTCGCCTTGCATGAAAGGACGCCGTCACACGCCTTGGTCAGGCGTACCGTCACAGGTACGGTGGCCCCACGCGTGAGAACGGCCTGTGCGCGCGCCAACACCACAGGTTGCTTGTTCTTCACGCCGCTGACGTCGAGATTCACGATCGCGCCCGCGCCCAGGCCCTCGGTCACGATCCGCACGAGGACCTTCTGAGCGGCCGGACGGCTCAGGAGACGGGGATCTTTGCCGATCGCTTGCATGGTGATGTCGACGGTGTCGAGCATCAGCGCGCTATCGACCTCCACTGTCAGATCGATAGCTGTCGGCGAGCCGTCTCCGCCCCCGCAACCGGCGCCGCTCGCCGCCGCCAGCAAGGCGGCGGCCGCAAGCCCGCCCAGGTGACGGTTGGGCGCGCGGCTCGTCCGTTTCAAAAGGTGGTGCATGTTCCTCCTATCGCCGCCTGGCATCCCTCGTTGCGTGTGGCGAAATAGTAGGCAGTGCCCCCGGCGGCGACCGTCACGGCCCCCACGGCCACCCAAAACCACCACCGCCGGTAAATTGCGGGCCCGGCGCCCGCAGGTATGGCCGAAGGATCCAAGGAGCGCGGATTTCCGTCGCCGTCGCCGCCCTGACGGATGACGTTGACCTTCGGTTGCTCGGCCACGGTCGCGGCCTGCAGAACGACGTGCTCGCGAACCAAAGCCCCGGCGCTCACGTCGATGCTACGGCGCTCCGGCTGGTATCCCGCTGCCTCGACCGCCAGCTTGCGCTGGCCGACCGCGGCGCGTGCCGGCTTGGCCAGCGGAAGCACACCGACGGCATTGCCATCGATGCTGACGCTCGCCCCATCGGGCTTTCCCCACACTTCGATCGAACCGAGCCGTGCCTGGACGTAGTCTCGAGCCGTCCTGAGTGCATCTTCGTTCTTCTGGACCCACGGATCCCTCGGGTGGGCCAGCGCCTCCGTGATATGCGCCTCCGCCTCGACCCAAAGGCCCAACGCCTGTTCGCACGTTCCCAGTTGCCCGAACGCTCGCGGCGCTCGCTGCTCCCGGAGCGCCCGCTGGAAGAACGGCAGAGCCTCCTCATCCCGCCCCTCCTTGCGCAACTGCAGACCGCGTGAAATAGGGTCGTCGGCGACACTTCGCGCGCTGACGCCCGTGAGACACAGCGCGACCACAACCACATACGCTGCGCACTTCTGCACTGCCCCCATGTTAAGGGCGGAGTGTAGGGCGTCGCGCACGGGAGGGGCAAGACCCCGCCCTTGCACCGAAATCCGCCAAAGTCGCCCGTATGATTTTTGAGAAATCGCCACGTGAGGAGGCCGATTCTTAGCAATCGCCAGGCATCGCCTTCGAAAAGCGACAAAATCGCGGGCTCCGCCCGGCGGCCCGCATCCCAACTGGACGTGAACCGCCGCCCCGGGGTAATTTCCCGAAGACGCTGCGGTTGGTGTTCAAGTACGTGGCAACAGGTGGTTCGGTGGCTGTGGTCGGACGGGCGGGCGGCACGGTCAGTTCCACGGCCCGGTACCCGGGTGACTTTTCGTATGCGTGACTTTTCTTCCGCTGGAAGGCCCATGGGCACCGCCGCATTCGCGGCATTTCTGCTCGCCT
>JBDSME010000573.1:0-2753 GCA_039916065.1 Polyangia bacterium | reverse complement strand
TGGTCGGACGGGCGGGCGGCACGGTCAGTTCCACGGCCCGGTACCCGGGTGACTTTTCGTATGCGTGACTTTTCTTCCGCTGGAAGGCCCATGGGCACCGCCGCATTCGCGGCATTTCTGCTCGCCTGGGGTGCCTTTTCCTGCGTCCCCGCGGAGCCCCCTCCCTCCACCGGCGGCACCGGCAACAGCGCGGGGGCGACGGGCGGACGGTCCGGCAGCGGCGGTTCGGGGGCGGGCGGTCCAGGCAGGAGCGGCGGCTCCGGTGGCGGCGGTGGGACTGGCAGTGGTGGAACAGGCGGTGGAGGTCAGCCGGCTTCGGGCGGGGGTGGCGCGTCCACCGTCGGCTCGGGCGGCGACTTCACCCCCTCGGGCGGCGCCACGGCGACGGGAGGTGCCCCACCCAGCCGCGGTCCCACGCCGGCGCAGGCGGGCACACGTTTTCCGTTCCCGCAGAACCGCGAAAACAGCCGCTGCATCTATCCGCACCTCTACCGAAACGAGGACGTGCGCGCCGCCTTCGAACAGTGGAAAACGGATACCGTCACCACGGAGGGCGCCAAGATGGGGGCCAACCAGTACCGGCGCGTGAAGCGCGCCGCCGAACCGGGACTGGAGCGGGACAGCACGGTGTCCGAGGGCATCGCTTACGGGATGCTCATCGCCGTCTATATGGCCGATCAGGCGCTGTTCGATGATCTGTGGAAGTACGAGCAGAGCTGGCTGGACAAGAACGGCTTGATGGACTGGTACATCAACGCCGCAGGAACCACGCGCCTCGACTCCGGCGCCGCCACCGACGCTGACGAGGACATGGCGTTCGCGTTGCTGATGGCCGATCGGCAGTGGGGAGGCATGGGCTCTCTGGCCAAGACCTACCTGCAGCACGCCAAGGAGCAGATCACCAAGATCTGGAACAACGAGGTTTTCCAGTCCAAGTACCTGAAGCCAGGCGACACCTGGGGCGACGCTTCGACCATCAACGTCTCGTACTTCGCGCCTTACTACTATCGCCTGTTCGCCAAGGTCGACACCGCGAACACCTCCAACTGGAACGCCTTGCTGCAGACCTCCTACGACACGCTGGCGCGGTCCCTCAACACCGCCAACGGAAATCAGAGCAACGGCCTGGTGCCCGCCTGGTGCGACGCCGACGGAAAACCCAACGGTGGCGCGTTCCTGACCGGGTCGCCCACCAACTATCAATACGACTCCTGCCGCACACCCTTCCGCTTCGGCATGGACTGGTGCCTGTTCGGTGACACCCGCGCCAAGGACTATGTGGCCAAGACAACCACCTTCTTCAGCGGCATCGGCGCAACCAGTATCGTCGATGGATACGATTTGAACGGCACCCCTCGTCCCGAATTTCAGAAGGACACGCTGTCCCGGATCCAATCGGCGGCCTTCGTGGGGCCGGCCGGCGTGGGTGCGATGGGCGCGGTCGGAATGTCGGGCGCCCCCTACCAGACTTTCGTCGATCAATCCTACAGCGCCATCGCCACCCGCCAGTTGGTGGTGGGCGGTCTCTACTACGATTCCTCCTGGACGGTGCTGTCCCTGCTGATGATGACCGCGAATTTCCTGGACTACACCGCCTACTGAGGGGCGGACGGATTCTGACGGACCCCCGCTACCGTTTTCGGTGGTCGTCCTTATATTCCGGTACGATGAGACTGTGTGCGCGGCCAAGGTGGGGGGAAGTCCCGGGGGGGACGGCGTGACCGCACCCTCTCTTTCGGTGAAGACCGATGCTGCACCCATCCTGGGGGCGGAGGTGGTCGAGGGGGGCACGCGCTTTCGTCTGTTCGCCGACCGCGCGCGTGTGTGCCAGGTCCGGCTGATCGCTGACGCGGGGGGCGAAGAAGCTGTCGAAAAAGCTGTCGAAAAAGCTGTCGAAAAAGCTGTCTATGACCTCCAGCGCCTGTCAGGCGGCTACCACGAGATCACCGTGGCCGGGGCAGCCCACGGCACGCTGTACCAGTTCTTGCTTGACGGGGAGGCCTTCCCGGATCCCTACGCGCGATTCTTGCCGCGCGGGGTTCACGGACCGGCCATGGTGGTGGAGAGCAAATACGCCTGGCGGAACGGGGACGGGGTTTCGCGTCCGATGTGCGAGCAGATCATCTATGAGTTGCACGTCGGAACGTTCACCCATGAAGGGACGTACCCGGCGGCGCGCGGACGGCTGCAGGCGTTGCAGGACCTGGGGGTGACAAGCATCGAGCTGATGCCGCTGTCCTCCTTCGCCGGCCGGCGCGGCTGGGGCTACGACGGGGTGGCTCACTTCGCGCCACACCCGCAATACGGAACGCCCGATGACTTGCGTGAGTTCATCGATGACGCGCACGGGATGGGTCTGTCGGTGTTGCTGGACGTTGTGTACAACCATTTCGGCCCGTCGGGAAACTACCTGCGCTCGTTTTCGCCGCACTACTTCAGCAGCGAGGAGAAGAATGCCTGGGGCGACGGTCCCAACTGCGCCCACCCCAGTATGCGCGGCTACGTGCTCGCGAATGTGCGCTACTGGCTCACCGAGTTCCGGTTCGACGGATTGCGCCTGGACGCCACCCACGCCATTGCCGATCCGTCCCCGGTCCACGTGCTGCAGGAAGTGGCTGAGCTGGCGCACGCGTTGATGCCCCGGAAGCTGGTGATCGCCGAGGACGAGTCCAACGATCCCGGCGTGGTGCTGTCGAGGGGAATGGACGGGGTGTGGGCAGACGACTTTCACCACGTCGCACACGTCATCCTGA
>JBDSME010000572.1:0-3132 GCA_039916065.1 Polyangia bacterium | reverse complement strand
ACTTCGGCACGAACCCGTACTCGTACAGGATGTACCCAATCCCCAACAACGTCGCCACCGACATCCAAGTGTACTGCTCGTCAAGCCAGGTGGGCATCTGCAGGTACGAGAACGGAAAGACCCGGGGCAAGAACTGCGTGGGCGCCCAGTCGATGAACCCCGTCGCCGCCGTCACGGCCATCAAGGCCAGCCCCACCTCCCTGCGCGTATGCCACAACAGGGCCATCACGATCAGGAACGAGTAGTAGTAACAGGTCAATTCGGGTACGACCGCGATCATCATCGAGCTGAGCGCCGTCGCCTCCCACGCCGTCATCCCGCGCACCGCCCGGTACAGCAGCGCCAAAAATCCCAGAATGCCCGCGATGTAGGACCATTTGCGGTGATGGAAGGTACGCAGCCGCGCGTCCTTCCAGTCCTTCCAGGGATCCTCCAGACGGTCGGTGCGCAGGAAACGCCCCGCCTCTTTTTCCTTGTAGGTGACGACGGTGCGCCACCCCATGTAGTTGGTGAGCGGCGTCGACGTGTGCTTCTTGCTGTTCTGCAAGAAGGTTCGATAACCCTCCACCCCGTTGCTGGTCACCAGGCTGACCGGCACCAGCGTAGCGACCGCCAGCGCCGCGCCCAGGATCACCATGAGGTGGCTGCGCTCCACCTTGCGCAACATGGCCGGCAGTTCGGTGGGGGGCAGCCGCTGCCACCACTTGCGCCCCTTGGTCTGATCCAGCAACTGCTGGATCACGATGAAGATGGGGCCAAGGAACATGAAACCGGGAAAGACCCGCAGCAGCGCCGAATACGCCACCAGGTATCCACCGAAGATCGGCTTGCCCTTCTTGATCAGGCAAACGCCGGCGGTCATGTGGAACAGCCAGTCCCAGCGCAGGTAAGACCCGCCGGTCCAGTAGAAGCGCGACGGGAAGTTGGTCGCGAACACCGCCAGCCCCACGCACAACACTTGCCACCCGAACGCCCACCAGATCATGGCAATCATGCCGAGGATCAGCATCGGATCGATGCGGGTCAGGAACCACATCTGGGTGTCGCTGGCCGGCGCCAGGTTGGCCAACGCCTGACCGACGATGGTCCAGACCGGGGTAGCGTTGTATCCGTGGTCGGTGGTCACCTCCTCCCACCGCTTCACCCCGTGGCGGTTGCGGAAGTACCCGATGTCCTGCTTGAACATCTTCCAGCGCTCGGGCGTGAAATGCTTCTTGCAGTGGTCCGGGTTGGCCAGGATCTCCGCCGTGCCGCCCAGCACGTTGGTGCGGAGATGCATGATCTTCCGCAGCTCCACCTTCCGCCGCATGGACGGCTCTTCCGAGTCGGCGATGGACGAGCACTCGTACAGCAGGTCGAACGACAGCTCCTTGAAATACTTCGACCCGACGTAATAGTGGTACGAGTCCCAGTAGTGGACGTAGTTGCCGAAATGGAACGCGCCGAAGTTCCAGTAGGCAAAGAAAGAGACGATTCCCACCAGGACCAGCAGCTGTCGCCGCACCGTGGCCGCCACTGAAAGCGCCGGCGGCTTGAGCGCCGTGTCGGTGGGGACGCGCCGCTCGCGCACCCGGGCGATGATCAGCCTGAGCGGCGTCACGAAGCCTGCGGCGACCGGGGTCACCAGCAAGGTGAATTCACAGGACAGATAAAAGACCAAAAGCGCCAGCCAGGTTGGCACCCAGGTGGTGAGGTAGATGAGCACCACCGCCAGCGCCGCATGTATGGCCAACGAGAAGAACGCCACCAACTTGGGCACGGAGGCGGATACCGCCACATCCTTCCCCGTCTTCTCCGACCAATAGCCCCAGGCCAGCAACAGCAAGGCGAACAGGGCGATCCCCATCTCGGTACGGGCGCTGGCGTGGTCTTCCCACCAGTCCAGCTTGTACCAGGGGCGCTTCACCACGGGGGCCAGCGGTGCCTGGACCTGGCGCATCACCGGCGGAAAGGGGCTGGGCACCTGGCAGAAGACGGCGAACTCCGCGATCGAAAAGAAGCCGTCTCCGACGCCCTCGCCCACCCGCAGGTAACGAACCGTCATGGCGGGGATCTTCACCGATCGCCCGCGCAAGCCGTGGCCGCGATCGGAGGCGTTCTCGATCTCGACCACCAGCTTGAAGCTCCCGGGGGTGCCATCCAGCGATCCTTGAACCTTGTAGGTGTCGTTGGCGTCGGCCTGCAGGTAGAGGCCCGTGATGGGCGTGGGCTGGCCGAGGTCGTAGGTGACGGACGAAGCCCCAGTTTCCAGGACAACGCCCACCGGCGCGTCCCACTGCGCACCCTCGGGCGCCACCGAACCGTCAGTAATTAACCCCGCCTCGCCGCGGACATCCTGCAATTGCGAGGGACGCTTCCCTGCCAGCAAGTTATCGGTGGTGCAGGCGCCCCCCCCAGCCGGCGCGGAGGAGATCCCTTGGGCGCGGGCGGGGGCCGTCCACAGACAATGCAAGAGACAGAAGCAGAGGGCCCCGAAGGCCACTGCCGCGCTGGAAAAACCGCGTCGAAGCATGGCGGGAGACTAACAGCAACCGTTGTGGGAATGAATGGGACATCGCCCTTCGGGTATCCTTGCGGCCGTTGTCCTCGCCGCCCCCACCGCGCGCCGTATCCGAAGACGAGTGGCCCGCCCTGCGCACCGCGCTCAACGCGGTTTTCCGCCCCGCGGGCGGCGACCTGACCAGGGAATGTCCCCTGCTGTTCGAGCCGAAGAACCGGGTCAATCTGCGCGTGATCTGCAGCACCAGCGACGGCACATGGTTCGATGGGGCTCCCGACCGAGGCGGGCAATCCGCCAACCCCGACCTCGACCCCGACACCCACCGACGCGGGCCAAGCGCGGGCATCAAGCTCCTGGCCCATGCCGGTTTCGTGACCCGGGACGCCCTGATCCACGGGCGCAAGGCGCGGGTGGCTTGTATTGGCGCGGTGGCGACGGCGGCTCCCCACCGCGGTCACGGTCTGGGCTCGCGCGTTTTCGGCGAGGCGCTCCGGGCTGCGCGGCGCGGCGCCGATCTGGTGATGGTCTCGGGAGACCGCGGGCTGTACCGCCGCCAGGGACTGACCCCGGTTCCGCCGCTGGCCCACTTCCGCCTTTGCGCCACGACGGAGGCCGGTAAACCGCTGGAAACG
>JBDSME010000571.1:0-3556 GCA_039916065.1 Polyangia bacterium | reverse complement strand
ACCTGGCTCTATGGCCGGGGTCTTGATGCAGGCGCCGAATTCTATGTCTCAGGCCGCGTGTACATCTCAGCGGCGGTCGGATGGATGCGGGCGACCTGGGGGGCGCCAGATTTCACCGCCCGTGTGCAGAACCCGGGGGCGGAACTGACCTTGGTGGACATCACCTCGGACAGCCTGATGTGGAAACTGGGAGTCGGTCTCTGAGCGAGGCGTCAGTCTCGCGGTTGTCCTTCTGATGGTGTTGTGCGGAGGGAAGCAGTGATCGGTGCGGAGCGCCTGCGTGTCGCGGCCATGGCGAGCAGACCGGTCGTCAACAGTGCCCAGGCGACGGCGCCGGACGCGTTCTCCCCCCGTTGACCGGCGAAGCCCGCGACCGAGCAGCCTCCACCCGCCGCGTTGGGGGGCGGAGGCACGCTGAGCTCCGCCTCCACGGTTCCACCAAACGCCCCCAGGTTGATGCGCCGGCCATTCGGCTCCGGCTCGGCGGCGAAATCGTCGGCGGGATCGCCCCTATCGGTGATCGCCTGCGCGTCGGCGAGGCGAAGGTCATTCTGGGCGAGGTCCACGAAGATTGGCTGGTAGCTGAGATCGCCGATTCCGCGCTGGACGTGCTGATACGCCGGCCCCGTGTTACCGAACAGGTCGTTGTAAGAGCTGATCAGCTTGTCGTCCGCCGCTGCTGACAGGCCCGCCCCCCCCGCGGTGATCACCGAATTCCGGACGTGGACGACCCCCGAACCCGCGCTGACGATTCCGGTCCCATTTCTGACCAGCGTCGCGTTGAGCACTGTCACGTCGCTGTCGTCACCGACGTAGACACCGCTCTCGTTGTCCCGCAACACCACATTGCGGATGACCACCCCATTTGCCGCCGTCACCTCGATTCCGCGCAGGGCGCCCGACACCTCGAGCCGCCGGACGCCCGCGGCTGAGTTGGCCGCTGGATCGGCGGCCGCGATGCGGATCCCGACCTCCAGGCCGGCCGCGTCCAGAAGCGTGGCGTGCGCCGATGCGCCCTCGATGCTGACTCCGGCGCCCAGAGCGACGGGCTCCGACAGCGTCAGTACCCCGGCGCCGATGGTCACGGTTTGGCCGGACACCGCGGCCACGACGGCCTCGCCGAGGGTGGGAAACAGCTGGCCGTTGAGAGAAATTTCCGGAGCTGGCGCCGCCTGCGCACGGGCAGCCGCCGGCCAGATCCAGGACAACAGCAGGCACACGCCGACCAGGCACCGGGCGGCGACCGATAGGCCTCGCCCGGCCCGCAGCGCCGAAGATGCTACCACCGCCGATTCTGGACCGCGCATGATGTTCCTCTCGATTGTGGTTCCCAGCACGCCAGGCACGACATGCGCCGAACACGCCGGAGGAACGGCGACGGTATCAGGATTCGGTGACCGATCAATTCGTCGGCGTCGCCATCCCCACCGGCTCGTGGCGCCCGCCGTCACGCCGATGGCCGCCCGCGACTCCCAGCCGGGCCAAACAGCGGCGGGGCAACGGCCAGGGAAGCAGCGCCCGAAGCCGATACCGCCACTGGCGCCGCCGGGGCCCAGGTCGCCCGCAACCTGGCCGCGACATCCACCCTGATCGCCGGACCGGCCCGCCCCAACGGATCGGCACCCGGCGATTCCGCCGGCGGAGTGACGCGGTCAAAGAGGTGGAGAATCTCGTCAGGGATGAAACGGGTGCGCGGCACGAACAGGTGGCGATCGCCGTAACGGGTCTGCTGGCGGACAAAGAATCGCAGGGGATGAATCAACGCCAGCTCGTTCTTCGCGCGCGTCATGGCCACGTACAACAGGCGGCGCTCTTCCTCGATCTGCGCCGCTTGGCCAGTGGCCAAATCCGACGGCAAGCAGCCATCCGCAATGCTGAGCAGGAACACCGTGTCCCACTCTTGCCCCTTGGCCGAATGGATGGTGGACAAGATCAGGTAGTCCTCGTCAAGGTGTGGTACGCCGGCCTCCGCTCCCGTCGCTTGCGGAGGATCGAGGGTAAGGTCCGACAGGAAGCGTTCGCGCGACGGTGACGCGGCGGCAAGTTGCTCCAGCTGTTCCAGATCGCCCATACGCACCCGCGCGTCGTCATAGAGCCGTTCCAGGTGCGGCTGGTACCACCGGCGCACCAGCCCCATCTGTGGTGCCCACCCCGCCCCCGGCAAGGCTCCCGGCAGCGTGCAGAGCTGCCGATACAGCTCCACCAGGGCAGGCCAGTCCGCGCGCGCCAGGGGCGGTGGTTCGAAGGCGCTCAGTGCCTGCACCACCGAGAAGTCGGCGCCTTCGACCTGCCGGACCAGCGCCTCCGCCAGCCGCGGTCCGATGCCCGGCAAGAGCTGAGCGACCCGAAATGCCGCCAGGCCGTCCCGCGGATTCTCGGCCCAGCGCAGGCACGCCAAGGCGTCCTTGACGTGTGCGGCCTCCAGGAACCGCAGACCGCCAAACTTCACAAAGGGGATATTTCGCCTGCCCAGCTCCACTTCCAGGGCGGCGCTGTGGTGCGCCGTCCGGAACAGCACCGCTTGCTGGCGAAGGGCGATCCCCAGTTCGCGGCGCGCCAAGATGCTTTCCACCACGTAGTCCACCTGGGCCGGCTCGTCGGCGACGGTGACCAGCTTCGGCTTTTGCCCTCCTGATCGGGCGGAGAACAGCTCCTTGTCGTGGCGGGCCCCGCGGGGTGCGAGCTGGATCACCGCGTTGGCCGCCTGCAGGATCGGCCCGGTAGAACGATAGTTCTGCTCCAGCGCCACCACGCTGGCCGGGGGATCATAATATCCGGGGAACTGCAGAATATTCTCCACGTTGGCCGCTCGAAACCCGTAAATGGCCTGAGCGTCGTCGCCCACCACCGTGACGCCATGTCCGTTCGGTTTCAAGCGACGCAGGATCTCGGCCTGCACGGTGTTGGTGTCCTGATACTCGTCGACCAGAACATGATCGAAGAGCGCGCCGATGCGGGCCGCCAGATCCGCGTCGCCCAGCGCGTGATACCAGTAGAGGAGCAAATCGTCGTAGTCGAGAACACGGCGCGCCGACTTTGCCTCGACGTAGGCTGAGAAGAGCTGTCGCAGCGATTCTTCCCATTCTTCGCACCAGGGAAAGGCATTCTCCAGACAGTCCCGGAGCGTCGCCTGGGTGCTGACCACCCGGGAGTAAATGGCGAGACAGGTTCCCTTCCGCGGAAAGCGCCGATCGTGGCGCGACAAGCCGAGCTCTTGCCGCGCCCGATCCATCAAATCAGCCGAATCCTCACGGTCCAGCAGCGTGAAAGATGGGTCCAGGCCCACGACCGCCGCATGCAGCCGCAGCAGCCGGTTGGCCACGGAATGGAAGGTTCCCGCCCATTCCAGCCTGCGATCGAGCCGCTTCCCGAGCGGCCCGACAGCGGCGGCGTCGCCGGAGCGACCTGGCGCCGGAAATGGCAAGCGCGTCACCCGCCTGATCATCTCCTCGGCCGCGCGTCGCGAGAAGGTGAGCAAGAGAATGCGACGCGCGTCGGCCCCGCGTGCCAGCAAGGAGCCCACCCGGTGGGCCAGCGTCTGCGTCTTGCCGGTACC
>JBDSME010000570.1:0-5883 GCA_039916065.1 Polyangia bacterium | reverse complement strand
CCCCGACGACAACGGCCAGGCCGTGACCGGTTACGAAGTCCGGGTTGCCAAGGTGCCGGTCACGGACGCGAATTTCGACACTGCCACGGTGACACAAGCGATTCCCTTCACGGGGTCGCCCGCGGCGTCCGGTCTTCCGAACGGCGTGCTGGCCAGGAACCTGAACATCGAGCAGGACTACTACTTCGGCGTCAAGGCCAAGGACGCCGCCGGTAACCTGGGGCCGCTGGTGGCGACTACTGTTGCCAGCACGGCGCGCTTCCTGGCCACCGTCCTTTCGGGCGTGGGGACGGATGGATTCGGATATACCGTGAGCGGCACGGGGGACTTCGGTCGCCCGGCGGGCCTCGGCTTCGTACCGGACGGGTATTCTGACCTGGTGGTGGGGGCCACCGGCGGCAAGCACGTCTACCTTTATTTTGGGTCGGCGACCGGGTACAGCGCCGCAGCCAATGTGACCATCACCATCCAGGCAGCTACCGCAATCGTAACCGCCATCGACGCCGGCGATCTGGACGGTGACGGATTGAACGATCTGGCGATCAGTTCGTCATCGGAGAGCAAGGTGTACATCTACAGCCGCAAGAACCCCCCCGCATCATGGGGCACCAGTACTGGGTGGCCGGCCGCCCTCAACGACACGCAAGCGAACTATGTGATCAGCGTGGGCGGCATGTTCATGGGTGTGCTTGCCTCCCGCCCGCTGGGACGATTGGGGAATTTCGATGGCATGGGAGCCGACGACCTGAGCATCGGTATTTCGTCGTACTCCACACAGACCGGGGCCTTGTTCGTGGTGAAGGGTTCGACGGCCTTCGCTTCACTCAGTCTGCCTGATCCGGTGAACAGCATTGAGATTGACGGTACGGCGACCAACACGCTGTTCGGGAGCATCGTCATGGGAATCGGACGGTTTTATCCTCCCCCCCCTGCGTCCCCCACGGCAGTGGGGAACACGATTGTCGTAAGTGCTCCCAAGGTGGGCACCACCTATGCCTTTCCGGGACAATCCCCCGCGGGCGCGATAACAGCGGCGGCTGCCGTTGACTCCGTGGTCGACGCTACAACCAGCGTAACGCTTGGGTTCATGGGTCCTCTGGGTGTGTCGCCGGGCGCCGTGACGGTCGGAACGACGGTAGGCAAGTACGTGGATGTGCACCTCGGCACGCCGCTGACGGGGCCGTTCTTGGGAGTCATGGGTGCAGCGCCGACTCCCTCGGTGCGTTTCGTGGACTCGATGGTCGGAAACGCCTTCGGAGTTATCAATGTCGGCGGAGGCATTCCCGGCACTTCCGCCAGTGTTTCGTTCATCGGTGGCGACAATGTTCCCGATCTCGTGCTGGCAGGTCAGCTCGAGACTGGGGATCCGGTGTACATCGTCAACGGCGCGGTCATCCCCACCCTGTCGGGAATGGTCGACGTGTCCGCGCCACAAACGGCGGTGGTCCCGTCCGCGGTCAAGATCCTCAACCAGATTCCCCAGACGCCGATGACGTGGGGCGGCTTCAGCATGGGCGCGGTGGTGCCGGACTGCGACGGGGATCAGTATGGCGACTTTGTGGTGGGGGAGTTCGCGCTCGGCAAAGCAGGCCGCGCGGTCGTCTTCCACTAGCCCACCGGAAAGCAACAGTGGGTGACCAAATCACCCACTGTTAAGGCTCTGTTGCAATGTTCGCGTTGGCGTTTGCCGGGGGATTTGAGGACGGTGTGCCCAACGCCAAGCGCGTGCAGGCGATGCTGGCGGCATTTCCGGCATCAGCGTCGGAGGGAGCAACCACGGCGGAAGCAGGTCATGCCGTGGCGGGTATTCTGCGCTGGGCGGTGGTGCGGCGGGACCTGCGGGTCGCCCCGCGGTGGGATCCGGTGCGGCAGCTCCTGTTCGCGGGCGACGTCCGGCTACATAACCGACCGGAGCTGGCACAACTTCTGGACCTGCCCGAGCCGATCGAGGAGCTGAGCGATCTGGAGCTGGCCTGGGTCGCCTATACCACCTGGGGCGAGGAGGCTCCTCGTCGCCTGGTGGGCGACTTTGCCTTCGTGGTTTGGGATGAAGGCCGCCGCCGCCTCTTTGCCTGCCGGGACCATCTGGGGGTTCGGCCCCTCTATTACAGCGTGATGACCGATGGGGTGGCAGTGGCCAGTGATGTTCGACAGCTCCTGCCGCTGATTCCGCGGCCTTACGACGACGTGGATGCCGACCGCGTTCTCAGCCGGTTGCTGCACGTGGCACGCCGGCCCGGCGCCACATTTTTCAGCAGCATCTCTCTCGTACAGCCGGGACATTCGCTATTCCTGGAACAGGGGAAGAAGCGTGAAATCCGCCACTGGGATCCGCCGCGCGAGCCGCGACGGGCCGCCTCATACGAAGACAACTGCGCGGAACTCCTGCACCTGTTTCGGCGCGCGGTTCATGACCGATTGGAGTCGGAGCACCCCCTGGTGGCGCATTCCAGCGGGGGCTTCGACTCGAGCACCATCTTGATGGCCAGCGCCGACATATACAGGGACGAGTCCGGACGACCACCGCTGGTGATGGCATCTGCTCTCACGCCCGGCTTTCCCTGTGACGACGGGCGCTTCATCGATGCCGTGACAGCCAAGGTTCCCTTCGAGCACGTAAGCTGGAGTGTCGTCGAGACCGCGCCTGCGCCCCGGTCGCTTGAGCCTTTGCTGATCCATCCCGCATTTCGCCGCGGCCTCGGGAGCGGACCTCGCAGGGATCTCGACCTGGCGATGGAACGTGGAGCGCGTGTTCTGCTGGGCGGAACCTACGGGGACGAGGTGCTCTTCGCAGGCGGTGTTCACCTGGACATGTTTCGGGGGGGCCGCTGGGGTGAGCTGCTGCGCGAGACAATGGTGTTGAGGAACCCTCGCGGCCGGGGCGGGCGTATGCTCATGGAGTCCTTGCTGGGCGTGCTGCCCCCGCCCGTGGCTCTGCGCGTACGCAAGAAGCTGTTCCAGCGACCACCAGCGCCGCCACCCTGGCTTGGCCCTCTTCTCGAACCGTTGCGGCCAAGCAAGGCCCAGCGCGAGGATGAACCCGAGAGGTCCTGGCCTTCCCACCTTGCCTACACTTTGTGGTCGCAAATGACAGGAACGAAGGTGACGGGCGTGCTCGACGGCATCGTCCTCTACGCAACCGAAGCGGGCCTGGAGATGCGGTTGCCTTTCGCAGACGTTCGCCTGGTCGAACATCTATTGACCGTTCCGTGGGAACAGCGGTTTCCCCACGGTCACCTGCGGCGCTTTGGTCGGGATGCGCTGGAACCGCTCTTACCTGAGCTTTTTTCGAACCGCACCGGTCAAGGTGACTGGGGACCTGTATCCGTTGCGAACGCCAAACGCTTGGCGTCATTCATGGGCCAGGTGCTTCATGACGGCCCGTGGCATAGCGCTCCCTTCGTCGATCGGCACAAAGCCCGCGGAATGTTTCGCGAGGTAAACAGAGTCAGTGGCGCCGCAGCAGCCAACACCTGGACTTTGCTTCTAGAACTGGTGGCCTTGGAGAGTTGGCTTAGAGCGCTTTTCTGTTACAATCCGCCCGCGAGGTAAAGATATGTCCGACACTATGAGCACGCGAGATGGAGGAGAAGAGGATGGGTCCAAAGTCCCATACGAAGCTCCGATTTTGAAACCGATCGGGAATGTCAGAGACCTCCTGGCGGGAGGCGAAGGCTCTTTCGACGATGCGAGTGCGGGCGATCCGGAACAGCCCCGGCGGGTGGCGCCCTAGCACGGCCGCGTACCATGGGCGACCGGCTCTTCTTACGTCTTCGGGAACTGGTTCGTGTCTTGCGGGTTCTGCCGTCTGTCGAGTTCTCGCGCCGATCACACAGCCTTCACCAGTCCGTCGGGCGCGTTCGCAGCAGGGCCGCCGGCGCGGCGTTAAGGTCGGAAGAGGCGCGAGCGGTCCTGCGGCGGGCTATTGTCGCTGTCGATGCGCGGATGCCGGGCGGCGCCAACTGCGTCAGGAGGTCGCTGCTAGAAATGCGGCTCGACGCTGGCGCGGCCCGAGAGCGGCTGCTGGCCGGCTTCAGAGCGGGTGGGGTGCCGAAGTCCGGGCATGCCTGGCTGGAATCGCATCCCAACCAAGAAACCTTCGACGCCGTCATTTCGATCTGAGCGAGCGAGCGGCCACCACGGCCCCGACGGCGCCGGCCAGGAACTCCAGGCCGTCAGGCATGCGCATCTCGTAGGCAGCGATCTCTCGCGCAATCTTGGTGCTGGATTCCAGTTGGCGCGCCCAATCGTCAGCCACGTCCGACCCGTGAAACGAGTTGTTGAAGATCGTTCCTGCCGCTTGCAGGGCTGATAACGGCACCGCCGATATTTGGCGCGAGGTGCTACGCCGTTCGGCACTGATGAACCCGATTTCACGCAGTGTGGCCGTTGGCCCCGGAAGTGGTTGGTCGAGCGGGGCGCAGGATGCGTCACGGCTGGCGGTCAATTCGACTGCCGCATCCCTCGCCCAGCGCCGTAGGGCCTCCTCGGCTGCGGAGGAAACCTGCCGTTCCTCAGCGTTTCGGTACAGCACCAGTTTGTCCTCGCAGACCAGCGTCGCCCCGGCCTGAACCAAGGCGCGAGCGGTGGTGGTCTTTCCGGCTCCGCTGTGGCCGGAGAAGGCGATGGCAATCCCATCAATAGCCACCGCTGACGCGTGCAACACCGTGTGGCCACGCAGCGAGAGGAGCTTGGGACACAACCCATACAGCAGCATGCCGACGGTTTCTGCGCCCAGTCGTGCGGCGATGGGTGAGGAAATTCGTTCACCGCGTTCGTCCAGCAAGAACAACGGCTCGCCATTGCGCGAAAACACATATCCGTCGTTCGAGCGCTGGTACCGAAATTCACCCGACGGCGCGGCCTCTTTGGGTAACGGCAAGTCTCGCAAGCTCCTGTTCACATCGCCGCCGGCAGTCTCGAGCGATAGGCGAA
Organism: Polyangia bacterium; assembly: GCA_039916065.1. Classification (GTDB taxonomy): domain Bacteria; phylum Myxococcota_A; class Polyangia; order Fen-1088; family Fen-1088; genus FEN-1088. Next base: position 948 of record JBDSME010000570.1, on the reverse strand, counting down.
AATGCGCGGCGAAGCGCCTGACGATGCCATCGAACGCCTCACCCGCCAGGTGCAGGCGCCAGGCTAGCACGGCGGGGGCGTTCAATTCCAAGGTCAACCCGGATTGCCGATCCAGGAGCAGGCCGCCCGGAGGAACTTCGACCAGCACATACCGCCCGTCATCGGTCATTCAGGACCTTCAGCAGCCCTCGCCGAATCAGGTCTTCGACAAGATTCCGCACATCTTTCACCGCCGTTTCAGACGAGATGTGGTGGCGTATGGCGAGAGCATCGGCGATGCCGACGGCGGAGACTCCTCGCTCCAGTTCGCTCCAGATGTCCGCGCCGATTCGGTTCAACTCGAAACAGTCTCCGGTCTCACTGTCGACCAGGACGGCACCTTGGGCCATACGCTTCGAGACCAAGGTAGGCCTGACAGCCAGCAAAAGCTCCAGCACATCGACCATCTCGTTGGTGCGAGACTGCGGGCCACCTGGTGTCATGTCAAGCAAGCTGAACGATGCGATCAGCCAGAGTCGGCGTTACCCGCTGGACCTCCTGGGACACGTCGCAAACGATCTCGGACTGCGCTGGCGAGGGCCGCTGGAAGAGAGGGGGACATCAACAAGCCCGCCACTCTCCGGGTGGGCAGATGCAGCGTGTCGCGCGAACAAATTTTCCCAACCAGCCGCGCACCCAAGCGCTGGGTGGCGGTGGCCTGTCGTTGCATCTGCGCCAGCAGGTCATCCAGAAATCTGCATGACCGCTCCGCGACTATGATGGGCAACAGGGCCAGCGCGTGAATTGTCAGGCCCTGGGCGCGAAGGTGCTGCGCGCACGATCGGGGATCGGATAGCAGCCCCGCGGCGGAGACCGCGGCGAAGTCCTCCGGGCGATGCAGAGCACCCGTGCTCGTCCAATGCAAGGCGGCGTGCAGCAGCAGATGGGCGAAGAGGTCGTTCGCGCTCG
>JBDSME010000569.1:0-5309 GCA_039916065.1 Polyangia bacterium | reverse complement strand
GTGACCCCATCGGGAATTGAACCCGAGATTACGCCGTGAGAGGGCGCCGTCCTAACCGCTAGACCATGGGGCCAGACGACGGCGTTTTTAGCGCCGTCTGCGTTCGGGAACAAGGATTCGAACCTTGATAGCCAGATCCAGAATCTGGCGTCCTGCCATTAGACGATTCCCGAGAAATGCGGCCTCATATCTAACAGGGAGCATCGACGTGTCAAGCTGGGCGACGGATGCGTTTTGCGCACGCGGGCCCCGAAGCGGCCCTCCGCTCGCCTCTTCTTCGCGCGGCGCGGGCGCGCCGGACCTGGCAAAGCTCGGGAGGGCGACATCCGCGGCCTCGTCGAAACCGCCGACAGGCAGCGAAAAATTGCGGACAAATGGGCAGATCGGTTGATGAATCTCGGTTCGGCTCTCTACCGGTGCGGCACGGTTCGTGGTAGCAACCAGGGGTTCCGAGTCTGGGACACAAGAGGAATCACCTGCCTATGGAGTTGAGCTTCTGGGCCGCCACCGACGTCGGGCGAAAGCGCGAGGCCAACGAAGACAACTTCCTGGTCGATAAGAAGCTGTCCTTGTTCGTCGTCGCTGACGGCATGGGTGGGCACGCATGTGGTGAGGTGGCCTCCGACATCGCTGTCCACGAATTTCGCAAAGCGGTGGACGCGAATCGGGACTTCATCGAACGCTTCGCCAAGGGCGACCCCGCCGTGCGGCCCCAGGAGATCCTGACCATCCTGGAGCAGGCCATCCAGGCAGCGGGCCATGCCATTTACGCCCGCGGGCAGGCGGAGCCGGACAAGCGCGGTATGGGCACCACCACCTCCGCCCTGCTGATCGCGGGCGACCGCGGCTTCATCGCGCACGTGGGTGACAGCCGCATCTACCTGGTGCGGCGCGGCCAGGTGGTGCAACTCACGGAGGACCACTCGCTGATCAACGAGCTCATCCGGCGCGGCAAGATTGCCAAGGATGGCATCGAGAACTCCCCGTACAAGGCGTACAAGAACGCAGTGACGCGCGCGGTGGGCGTCTACGAAAACGTACAGGGCGACACCATCGATTTCGAAATCCTGCCCGGCGACCAGTTCTTGCTGTGCTCGGATGGCCTGCACGCCTACCTGGACGACGCCAAGACGATCGATCTGCTGTCTCAGGAAGACATCACGCAGGCGCCGAAGCGATTCGTCGATCTCGCCAACACGGGCGGCGGACACGACAACATCACGGCGGTGGTGGTGCGCATCGACCGCGCCTCGCCAGGCGCCGCCGCCACCGCCGCGGACGATCGCGCCGAAGAACTTCAACGCAAAATCGATGTCCTGAAGCAGATGCCCATGTTCCGGCACCTGACGTACAAGGAGATCATCCGGGTCCTTAACGTCACCGAGGTGCGGGAATACGCACCCGGCCAGCCGCTCATCAAGGAAGGGACCACCGGCGAGGAGATGTTCATCCTCCTCAAGGGCAAGGTCCGGGTCCACAAGAACGAGGCCTTCATCACTTTTCTCTTGCCCGGGTCTCACATCGGCGAGATGGCGTTGGTGGACCGCAGCCCGCGGTCGACCAGCGTCACCGCCGAAGACAAGGCGCGCCTGTTGATCCTGCGGCGCGCGGAGTTCTACGAGATCGTGCGCAAGGATCCCTCCTTGTCGGTGAAGCTGCTGTGGAGCTTCGTGCAGGTGCTGGCGGACCGACTGCGCAAGACCACCGCCGAGCTGTCCGGCGCCCGCCTGGAGGCGCATGCCCAGGATATGACCGACGACGTTCTCTTCGACGAGTAAGTCCTTCAGACTTCAACATTGGCCATGAAGAAGCACGGCACGCCCCCTCAGGTTCCGGAAGCTATGAGCTCGGGGCAGCGCCTGGAGCGCGATTCCCTGGGCGAGGTGGCGGTGCCGAACGGGGCGCTGTTCGGCGCACAGACCCAGCGCGCGGTGCGGAATTTTCCGGTCAGCGGGCTGCGCATACCGCGCCGGCTGATCCGGGCGCTGGCGCTGTTGAAGCGGGCCGCCGCCCAGGTGAACAAGGCTTCGGGCGCCCTGCCCGCTCCCCTGGCCGACGCCATCATCCAAGCAGCGGATGAGGTCGCCACCGGCGATCACGACGCGCACTTTCCCGTCGACATCTTCCAGACAGGCTCCGGCACGTCGAGCAACATGAACACCAATGAGGTGATCTCCAATCGTGCCATTCAGCTCTTGGGAGGCGTGGTCGGAAGCAAGACGCCCGTGCATCCCAACGATCACGTCAACAAGGGACAGTCGTCGAACGACGTCTTTCCCACCGCCGTGAACATCGCCGCGGCCGAGGCCACCGAACGCGACCTGTTGCCGGCGCTGCAGCAGTTGCAAGCGTCGCTGCAGGCGAAGGTCGTCGCCTTCGACCATGTGGTGAAACTGGGGCGCACCCACCTCATGGACGCGGTGCCGGTGCGGCTGGGCCAGGAGTTCTCCGGCTACGCGCAGATGGTCAAGAACGCCGTGCGACGCATCCGGGCCGCGCAACATGCCATTGCCGAGTTGCCGCTGGGGGGGACCGCGGTGGGCACCGGGCTAGGGTCCGCACCCGATTTCGCCCCCCAGGTGATTGCCCGCGTCGCCGCGGAGACTGGTATTCCCTTGACGCAGGCTCCCAACCTTTTCGAGGCCATGGCCACCCATGACAGCATGGTGGAGCTGTCGGCGGCCCTGCGATCGGCGGCGGTCAGTCTCACCAAGATTGCCAACGATATCCGTTGGATGGCGTCCGGACCGCGCGGTGGCATCGCGGAGCTTCGGCTCCCTGAACTGCAGCCGGGCAGCTCGATCATGCCGGGAAAAGTTAACCCGGTCATGGCGGAAATGTTACTTTTGGTGTGTGCGCAGGTTGTAGGGAATGACGCTACAGTGGCGTGGGGAGGCGCCGGCGGAACCTTTGAGCTGAACACCATGACCCCCGTGATGGCCTTTTCGCTTTTGCAATCCATCGACATCCTCGCCGCGGGCTGTCGTCAATTCTCGTCGAAGTGTGTCGATGGGATCGAAGCCGACGAAGCCCGCTGTCTCGATCTGGTCGAGCGCAGCACGGCCCTGGTGACGGCGCTGGCGCCGCGGATCGGCTATGACGCGGCAGCCGCGCTGGCGAAAGAATCAGCGGAATCGGGCAAGACCATTCGCGAGATGGCTCATCAAAAGAAGATTCTTCCTGATGACGAGCTAGATCGGTTGCTAGACGTCACTTCCATGACCGGTCTTCCGTCGGAGACACCGCCCCCAGATTAAGGAAGAACGAAGAAACTCGGAAGATCGCCATCCTCACCTCCCCTAGTTGACCAGTGCAGACACCGTCAGACCCGACGAGATCGGGTCAAGGTATCTTTTCCAATGATGTTTCCAGAGAAAGACACTCGATGAACCACACCCCGCCTGTTTCCCGAACTTCCCCCCCGGAGGATTGTATGAACCGACCCATTTCGTCCCGCCGCAGCCCCGTCGTGGCGCGGTTGTCCACCTTGGCGCTGCTGGCCGGTCTGTTGGTTCTGCCCGTTCTGGCCGGATGCCCCGGCTCCCTTGGCGCCGGCCCCTGGCCGGACTCCACCGGCGGCGGTGGCGCGACCGGGACCGGAGGCAACTCGTCGCCGGGATCGGGCGGGTCCGGGGTGGCGGCATGTGACGCGCCAAACATGATCTTCATGCCCAAGTGTTCGGAGGCGCGGTGCCACGGACCGGCGGGGTTGTTCCCCCCGGACTTCTCGAAGCTGAACGCGTTGAAAACGACCAAGGCGACCTCGAGTACCATGACCTGTGCGATGAAGCTGATCACTGATCCCGCGACCCCGGCCATGACCGTCCTCATGGCTCGAATCAACGGGACCACCTGCGGGGAACAGATGCCCAGCAAGCTGTTCAACCCCGACGTCACCTACCTGACTCAGCAGGAAATCGAATGTGTCAGCAGCTGGGTAACGTCGTTTCTGCAGTAGCCTTGCGGTTGCCAACTCTCGCGCCTGCCGCAGGTTCGTGCCGGCGGCAGATGCCCTCTCCGGAGGCAACTGCCGATCAAAAATTGTCTAAATCCGCGCACGCCAGTCTTGTTGCCTGCTGAAGAGCTGGCTGGAGCCGCAACTACAATGACCGACCCCGAGCCCTTGGAGCCATTGATGACCACCCAGATCCCCGAGATCACCAAGATCACCAAGATCACGACGATCAGCAGGACCACGACCAAGACGATCCCCGCACGAATCGGCCTATTCTTGGTGGTGGGGGTGCTGGTGCTGTTCGCCGGCGGCTACCAGGCGGCGCAGGCCGCCCCAAAAAGGTTGGGTGTGGTGGCGTTCCAAGGGCCCGGCGAAGGAGTCACCCGGAATGTGGTGATGAAGGAGGGCAAGGCCAGGCGCTACCAGATCGTCGGTGCTCCGCAGATCTGGAAGGCATCCGTCAAGAGCAAGGTGGGTTTCGACAACGACGATGCCTTTCAGACCATGGCCAGGGAGCTGGGCGTCTCCGCCTTCATCACCGGATCGGTGACCAAGAAGAAGGCCACCTTGACGGTGCGCAACGGTGCCGATGGCTCCGTGGTGGCGGAGGCCAGCTGGACGGGCGCCAATCCTCGAAAGATTGCGGCTGCCGTCAAGAAGACTTTCTGGGCGAAGCTCGGCGGCGCCATCGACCGTTCCAAGGCACCGTCGGGTGCGAAGGCACCGGTGGTGGCGCAGGAAGAAGCGGCAACCGAAACCGACGGCGATGAAGATAAGGGGAAAAGCGGCGGCAGCAAGAGCGCAGCTGCCGTGGACGAGTCGTCATCATCCGATCGCGACCGTTCGAAGAAGAAGTCGTCCACCGAGAGCAGCGAGGACTCCGGTGCGGAGAATGTCGTCGCCGAGCGTGCCGAACGCGAAGGGAGCGCCGCCGGCCCCGCGCAGGAGGCGCTGATCGCTTCGGTGGGCCCACGCCTCGTGAATCGCACCCTGACCTACAACCAGAACCGCTACAACCAGACCCGGAACTACAAGCTTGCCGTGGCGCCGGAGCTGGCCCTGAACGTGGATCTCTACCCCATGGCCTTCTCCGGGGGTGGCTTCCTGTCCAACATCGGGTTGACGGCCAACCTGAATTACCTGCTGCCCCTGGTCACCACGCCGGTCACCGGCGTGGGAACGTACAAGACCTACGCGCTCGACTGGTCCGTCGGGGTCAAGGTTCGCTTTTCCTTCGGCGGCTACCTTACGGCCGCGTTTGGCGATCAGCGCTACCAGCTCACCAAGCCAAATACGCAAGCCGCTGACGTCGTACCGATGGTGGACTATCGTTTCGCGCGGATCGGCGGCGGTG
>JBDSME010000568.1:0-14637 GCA_039916065.1 Polyangia bacterium | reverse complement strand
GCAGCACCTGGAACACCTTGAAACGCGTGTCCACCTTGTCTCCGAGCAGGACCAGGCAGGCCTGGGGATTGGGATCGGCAATGTAGGGGATCAAGGGCGTCAGGGCGTCCGCTTTCACCCCGTCGATCCCCTTGCCCACCACCAGGCGCCGCGGCGCCATCATGGGCAGGGTTCGCGCCGTGCTGACGACGGTGCCGATCTCCGCCTCGCGCAGATCGAACATGTCGTGGTTGAAGGCGGCGAACGGGGCCGCCGCGCCGCCGATCACGGCGGTGCGGATGGCCGCCAGGCAGCGGTCCACCAGGTAGCGCTCGGCGCCGTGCAAGCAGTAGATGGGGTCGACCTGCCCACGGGCGATCGCGGTGACCAGATCTTCTTTCGGCGCGCCGCCGCGTGAGACGAAAGCCACGTTCCTGTTGTACACCAATGGGGCCATGGATGATCGTCTGAAAGCGCTGTCGGGGTATCAGCTGAAGATTCTGCAAGAGGCGATAACTCTCCTGGTGTTCATGGTGTTTGCCGCTGTGTGGCTGAGGGAGGGGCTCCAGCCGAAGTACCTGGCGTCCTGCGGACTGATCGTCGCGGCGGTGGTGGTGGCCTTTCGATGAAAGTTGGCCGCCGCCGTTCCGGCGCGGGTGCGGGCAGCACGCTGAGGGCGGAGGCAGGGGGCGGCACGATCGCGCCGGCGCGTCCGCTGCTCGCCTGGTACGACCGGCGCCAGCGGGACTTGCCCTGGCGCCGCGAGGTCAGCGCCTACCGCACGTTGGTATCGGAGTTCATGTTGCAGCAGACGGTGGTCGCGGCGGCGGTACCGTTCTTCGAAAGGTTCGTCGCACGCTTCCCCGATCTGGCGGCGCTGGCTGCTGCCTCGGAGGACGAGGTGCTGACCCTGTGGTCGGGGCTGGGCTACTACGCGCGCGCTCGCAATCTACATCGCGCGGCGCGCGCCGTCGTGGAACAGCACGGCGGCCAGCTTCCCCGTGACGAACACCTCTTGCGGGCCCTGCCCGGCGTCGGTCCCTACACGGCCGCGGCGGTGGCGGCCATTGCCTTTGGACGGCGGACCTTTGCTCTGGACGGAAATGCCGCGCGCGTGGTGGCACGGCTCAGCATGGAGACCGCTGCAGTCGCGCAACCCGCCACGCGTGACCGGTTGCGCGCCACCGGTCTGACCTGGGTGCCGTCCCGCCGTCCGGGCGACTTCGCCCAGGCGGTCATGGAACTGGGCGCCACCCTCTGTACTCCCCGCGCCCCGGACTGCCCGGTCTGTCCCCTGCGCGAGCTGTGCGCGGCGCGGGCGCAGGGTCAGACCGCGGCGATTCCGCGCAAGGCCGTTCGCGCGGTCAAGCGGCTGGTGCGGCTCGCCTCCGTTCGCCTGCGCCATCGGGACCGGGTGCTGTTGGTCCGGCGGGCGGACGGTTTACTGGCGGGGACCTGGATGTTGCCCTCGGCGCCGGTGGAGGACGGGGACGCGGCTATCATTGTCGCGCGCGGGGCCCTGCGCGGCCTGGGAATCAGGCCGCTGCGGCTGACCATGGTGGGGTCGGTGCGACATCTGTTCACCCACCGCGACGTCACCGCGGAGGTCTTCGAGATGGCTGTGGTGGGGCCGTCCGCAAATCGTGCCCGCCCCCTGGTGCCCGCGGCGGCGCCGGAAGAGGCGCGGTGGGTGAAGGAAGGAGGCCTTCACGAGATCGCCCTCTCGTCCTTCGTCCGCAAGCAACTGGCGCTGCGCAGCGGCTACGCCGCCGCAAGGGGCCTGGGAAGGCCCCCTGCGAGACCCCCACGGAGTTGCTAAACGTCTTGGCCGGTCCAGCAAAGCTGGACCTTCCGGTGCTCGGACAGCGATGCGATCGTGCGCCGAGAAAACTCGGCGCGCGAGCGGCCACAGGAAAGGCGACAAGCGCCCCGAATAGCCGTAGAAATCCGGCATGTCCACGCGACGCTTGTCCGTACTCCTGCTCCTCACGCTCGCGGCTTGCGCGTCGATGTCGCAGGGCCAGTTGCCTCCGCCGGTGTCCGCGCAGAGGCCAGCCACCAGCGACACGCTGGCCAGCCCCGCCGGAGAACGTGACGCCGCGGCCACGGCGACCCACGGGGACGGAGCGGCGCCTGATCGCTCCGCACCAGGGGCCGGGACTGATCGCGGAGCCGACGCCGATCTGGACGCGGCCCGCAACCTGTTCGACCGCGGCGATCAGCAGGGTGCGCGCGTGGCGCTGGAAGCGTTCGTCACCCGCCATCCCCACCACCCCGGTAGAACCTCCGCCGAGCTTCTCCTGGCCCGGCTCGCGCTCACGCGCGGCGACGCGGCCGGGGCCAAGAAGGTCCTCGACCCGCTGATCGGTTCCCCGGCGCCCGACGCCGGTGCCGCCAGCGGGCCGGCGGAAAACGCTGCGCGGTACTATCTGGGATTGGCGGAAGTGCGGCTGGGCAACCACGCGCGCGCGCGCACGCTGCTGCTGCCGTTCGCGCCGCGAAATTCCAGCGATGCCCCGCAAAGCGACGACGCCGCCGTCGAGCTGCGAGGGGCCCTGGCGGAGGCCAGCGCGGCCAGCGATCCGCTGGCCGCGCTGGAACTGTGGGAAGGCTACGTGCGCGTGGCGCGCGAGCACGAGAAGGCCTGGGCGCGGGGGCGCGCCGGCGAGATCATCGTCCGCATTCCGCCCGAGGCGGCCTGGCGTGCCTACGGCGCGGCACCGCCGTCGGGGCTAACGCGGGCGGTGCTGGGGGGAAAGGCGGCGGCGTACCTGCGTGGCCGTGGCGACGCCGCGGGCGCTGCCTTCATCGAGAGCGAGGCCAACAGCGCCAGACACGCGCTGGGCTTTGACCTGGCCGCGCCGCGCGTGGGTCCGGGCGATCCCACCCGCATCGGTCTGTCCCTCCCGCTTTCGGGAAGGTTTCAGGTGGTCGGTGAAGCGGTCCTGCGCGCAGCCATGCTGGCGAGCGGGACGCCCAGCGAGACCGCTGCCAGTGTGGGGGTCGGCGCGCAGCTCGTTTTGCGTGACACCGCCACCGACGCCGAACGGGCCGCCCGCGGCGTGGCCGAGCTGACGCGTTCGGAGGCGGTGATCGGGATCGTCGGTGCCGCCAGCACCAAGGCCGGCTCGTCGGCAATCGCACAGGCCACGCAGGATGGCATCCCTTTACTGGCGCTGGAGGACGCCGCCCCCGGCGCGCTCACCACGGCATTTCAGCTGGTGCACGCGCCGGATGCGCGGGCGGCGACCCTGGCGCGGCAGGCCTTGAAGCTGGGGGTGCGCCGGTTCGCCATCCTGGGGCCTGACAGCGCGGGGGGGAAGCGGCTGCGCGAAGCGTTCCGCAAGGCGGTCACCGATGGGGGCGGCGCGGTGGTGGCCGAAGCGTCGTACGTCGCCGGCGCGACGTCGTTCGCCAGCGTGCTCGGCCCACTGAAGAAGGGAGGGGCGCAGGCGATCTTCGTCCCTGACAGCGCCGAGCGGCTGCCCCTGATCGCGCCGGCGCTGGCGGTGGCCGACCTGTGGCCCCAGCCCTGGAACAAGGCGCGCGCCGCTGGTTCTGGCGGCGGATCGTCGTCGAGCAAAGGGAATCACGCGCAGCCGCGGTCGATCTTGTTGCTGTCCACCGCCAGCGAGCTGTCGCGCAAGCTGGTGGACAGCGCGGGCCGCTACGTGCAAGGGGCCTTGCTGTGTCCCGGCTTCTATGCAGACGACGGTGATCCCCGGGCGCGCGGTTTTGTCGAGGCCTACCGGGCTGCCTACGGGCAAGAGCCGCATGCCACCGAGGCCTACGCCTACGATGCGGTCGCCACGCTGCGCGCCATCACCCAACGGGGGGCCCATACCCGTGGCGATGTGGTCCGGGCGCTGGGCGTGGGGGGCGGCGCGCCGGTGCTGCAGGGATTGACCGGTAACGTCACCTTCGGACCGGATCATGGCAGGGTGGACAGCCCGCTGATCTATCTCGTCGACGGCGACGACATCCACGCCGTCCGCTGACGGAATTTCGAAGCCGGTGCGGGCCGCGGTCCGTCGCCCTTCCCGCGATTGCGGGGGGGTGTTATGACCGTCCTCCCATGCGTTTGTCGAAGACTCTGGTGCCCACGCTGAAGGAGGCGCCCGCCGAGGCCGAAGTTCCCTCGCACGTGTTCATGGTCCGGGGTGGTTACCTGCGCAAGGTGGCCGCGGGGGTGTATTCGTTCCTGCCGCTTGGCTGGCGGGTCATCCAGAAGATCACCCGCGTCATTCGCGAGGAGATGAACCGCACCGGTGCCTCCGAGGTGTTTCTGCCTGCCGTGATCCCGGCGGAGCTCTGGCAGGAGTCCGGCCGCTGGGACAAGTACGGCGCGCAGCTGTTGCGGTTCAAGGATCGCAAGGGGGGCGACTTCGTCATCGGCCCGACTCACGAAGAGGTGATCGTGGATCTGGTGCGCGGTGACGTGCGCAGCTACCGCCAGCTTCCCCTCAACCTCTATCAGATCCAGACCAAGTTTCGGGACGAGCTGCGGCCGCGCGCCGGCCTGATGCGTGGGCGAGAGTTCATCATGAAGGACGCCTATTCGTTTCACAGCGACGAAAAGGACGCCACGCGCGAGTACCGCGTGATGTACGACGCCTATGCGCGCATCTTCACCCGCTGCGGTCTGGCTTTCCGCGCCGTGGAGGCGGACACCGGCGCCATTGGCGGTTCGATGTCCCATGAATTCCAGGTGCTCACAGAAACCGGCGAGGATGTGCTGGTCGCTTGCGACAGCTGTGATTACGCCGCGAACGTGGAGCAGGCGGAGACCCGCCGCGATGAAATCGCCGGTGCTCCAAATACGGCGACGGCGACGGCGACGGAGACCATGGCCCCGGTGCAGACCCCGGGCAAGGGGAGCATCGAGGATGTGTCCGCGTTCCTGAAGCTGCCGCCCACGCGCTTCGTGAAGACCTTGATCTACGTGGCCGACGGCAAACCGCTGGCGGCGCTGGTGCGCGGCGATCGCACGATCAACGAGGTCAAGCTGAAGAAGGCGGTCGGCGCGACGGCCGACCTGGCGCTGGCCGGTGAAGCAGTGGTGCAGACCGTGACTGGCGCCCCGGTGGGGTTCGCCGGGCCGGTGGGATTGAAGGTACCGGTCTGGTGCGACAGCGAGGTCGCTGCCATGACCGACTTCGTGGTGGGCGCGAATCAGGTGGACGTGCACTTCCGCGGGGTGAACCCCGGGCGCGACTTCACGGCCACGGCCATCGCCGACCTCCGTCAGGCGGCACCGGGCGATCGCTGTCCGCGCTGCGCGAACGGGACCTTCAAGAGCCACCGCGGCGTTGAGGTGGGCCAGGTCTTCTTCCTGGGCACCAAGTACTCCGAGCCCATGAAGGCGAACTTTCTGGACGCCGAGGGCCACGAGAAGCCGATGGTGATGGGGTGCTACGGCATCGGAGTGACCCGCATCGCCGCCGCCGCCATCGAGCAGAATCATGACAAGGACGGCATCATCTGGCCCACGCCCATCGCCCCATACGAGGTGTCCCTGCTGTCGCTGCAGGGGGACGATCCCACTCTGAAAGCGGTGTGCGACAAGCTTTACGGCGAGCTGGAGGCGGCGGGCATCGAGGTGCTGTACGACGATCGCGACGAGCGCCCGGGGGTGAAGTTCAAGGACGCCGATCTGATCGGTATCCCCTGGCGCATGGCGCTTGGCAAGAAGGGTCTGGCGGAAGGGATCGTCGAGGTGAAGGCCCGGCGGTCCCCCGAGGTGCAGAAGGTGAAGTTGGATGACGCCGTGGCGTTCGTCGTCGCGCGCGTGCGAGAGGAGAGAAAATGAAAGCCCCCCACAAGATCCCCGCCCGTGAACGCGTCATCGTCGCCCTGGACGTTCCAGATCTGGCCAGCCTGGGCACGTTTCTGGACCGCCTGGATGGCCAGCCGGCTTTTTACAAGCTGGGCCTCGAGCTGTTCGTCGCCGAAGGTGAGCGCGCGGTGGAGCTGATCAAGAAGCGGAGCGGACGACTGTTCCTGGACCTGAAACTTCACGATATTCCCGAGACAGTGGCGCGCACGGTCGCGGCCGCCGCACGCATAGAGGCGGACTTCCTGACGGTGCACACCTCGGGCGGCTACGAGATGTTGCGCCGGGCGGCCGAGGCGGCGTCGGGGCGTCCCAAGATCCTGGGCGTCACCGTTCTGACCAGCTTGCTGGAGGAAGACCTCCGTGCCGAGGGGATTGAGCTGACGGTGGCCGAGACGGTGCGCGCCCGGGCGCGCGTCGCCGCCCGGGCCGGGATCCCCGGCCTGGTCTGCTCGTCGCACGAGATAGATGCGGCGCGCGAAGTCTCGCGCGAGCTGTTGCTGGTGGTGCCGGGCATTCGCCCATCAGCGGGCGACGGTGCCGCGGCCGGCGACCAGAAGCGCGTGGCCACGGCCGCCCAGGCCATCACCCACGGCGCCGACTACATCGTGGTGGGGCGCCCGATCCGGGATGCCGCCAACCCGGCCCAGGCGTTTGCCGCGCTGGTGGCCGAGGTCGAAGCGGCCGCCGCCGCGGCGTGATGAGCGCGGGTTCGTGAGCTCATCAACGCCGACGCCACCGCCGTCATCGGGCGGGCAAGGTGGGCAAAACGGGCAGGGCGGGCCGGGGACATCCGGAGGCCGGGTGGTGTTCGGTGTGCACCCGGTGGAGGAACTCTTGCTGGCACGCCACCGCGAGGTGTCGGTGCTGTACGTCGCCGAGGGGACGCGCTCGCCCGACATCGACCGGGTGGTGAGGCTGGCGCGCGACCGCGCGGTGCCGATGGAATATCGGCCTCGTCAGCTGGTCGCGGACCTGGCGCGTGCCCCGGCCCACCAGGGATTGGTGGCCGTCACCGGTGAATACCGCTACGCCCCTCTGGACGAGCTCTTCGCGGCAGCCGCCGCGGCGCAGGAGCCACTGTTGCTGCTGTTGCTGGATGGCATCACCGATCCCCACAACTTTGGAGCGCTGGTGCGCAGCGCCGAGGTGCTGGGGGCGCACGGCGTGGTGATCTCCAGCCGGCACGCCGCTCCGGTGACGGGCACGGTGGTGAAGGCGTCCGCCGGCGCCACCGAGCGCATGCGCATCGCCGAGGTGGCCAATCTGCTGCGCACCATCGACGGACTGCGCGAGCAAGGGGTGCGTGTTCTCGGCGCAGCCGCCAGCGCCGATTCACCCGCGGCGCATCAGCTCGACCTGCGTGGACCGGTGGCGCTGGTGGTGGGGGCGGAAGGGCAGGGGATGCGTGAGGCCGTGGCCCGGCGGTGCGATGGGTTATTTCACATTCCCCAGCGCGGTACGGTCGCGTCATTGAACGCGTCGGTGGCGGGAGCCATCGCGCTCTACGAAGCGGCACGCCAGCGTCTGACGTCCGTCTAACGCGCTCGGGCGGCAAGCCGCTGAAAGAGCAGGGCGACGGCGGAACGCGCGGCGTTCTTCGGATCTTTACGAGGAGTTTGCTATAGATGCGGCCGGAGGTTCTGATCCAATGTCCCGAATTCCCGTAGCAATCGTTGGCGCCACCGGCCTTGCCGGACAGCAATTCCTGGCCTCGCTGGCCGGTCACCCGATGTTCGAAGTGCGCAAGCTTGCCGCTTCCAGCCGCTCCGCAGGCAAGAAGTACGGTCAGGCCATTCGCAACGAGCAGGGCGCGTCCCGCTGGTTCTGCAGCGAGCCCCTGGCGCCCGAGTTCATGGACCTGACCGTCGAGGACTCCGCGGCCATGACCAGCGACGGAATCAAGCTGGTGTTCTCCGCCGTCGAGGCCGACGTGGCCCGCGAGCTGGAGCCGCGCTTCGCCAAGGACATCGCCGTCATCTCCACCGCCAGCGCCTTCCGCTACGAGAACGACGTGCCGGTGTTCTTGCCGGGGGTCAACTGGGATCACGCTGCGCTCATCGACATCCAGCGCAAGAACCGCGGCTGGAAGGGCTTCGTCAGCCCCGGTCCCAACTGCACCACCGTCGGCCTGGCCATGACGCTGCGCCCTCTCGACGTGGCGTTCGGGGTCGGCAAGGTGATCATGACGTCGATGCAGGCCCTCTCCGGCGCCGGCCGCAGTCCCGGCGTGTCCGCCATGGACATCCTGGACAACATCGTTCCGTACATTCCCAAGGAGGAAGAGAAGGTTGAAAAAGAGACCCTCAAGATCCTGGGCAAGATTGGCCCGGCGGGGATCATCCCCGCGGAGATGCGCGTCTCCTGCACCTGCACCCGCGTCAACGTGCTGGAGGGGCACACCGAATCGGTGTTCGTCGAACTGAAGAGCAAGGCCACCCTGGAGCAGGTCAAGGCGGCGTGGCGGGAGTTTGGCTCCGAGTTGCGCGCGCTCGGCCTGCCGTCCGCGCCCAAGCAACTGGTGGCCCTGACCGAGGATCCCTTCCGGCCTCAGGTGCGTCTGGACCGTGACGCCGAGGGCGGCATGTCCACGGTGGTGGGACGCTTGCGCGAGGACACAGTCCTCGGTGGCGTCAAGTACATGCTGGTCTCGCACAACACCCGCATGGGCGCCGCCAAGGGCGCCATCCTGGTGGCCGAGTACCTGGCGAAAAAGTCCTACATCGGCTGAGCCCTCAAAGTTGGCCATGGCCAAATTTGAATGCCCTACCCGATTAGAATGTTGACGACCGAAGCAAGCCTTCAGGCGACGTCGGCGCCGTCCAAGCACCGGGAGGCGCGGCTTTGCCGCGCCGGGCGGGGCCGGGGTGCCGGCAAGCGGGTGGGTCCCCGTAAGATGCCAGGGCTAGCCCTCCCGCGAGCGCCGAAGGCGCGTTAGCTCGCTGATCCGCAGCTTCACGCCGCCGCGCGGCCGTAACGTCACGCTCGGGAACGTTCGGACCTGCGTTTCTGGCGTCGGCTCGAAGCGGAATTTCTGCACCGCGCTCGCGAGCACCAGCTTGGCCTCCATCATCGCGAACCGGTTGCCGATGCAGACGCGCGGGCCGCCCCCGAACGGGAAGTAGGCGAACCGCGGCAGCCGTTTCTGGAGATCATTCGCCCAGCGCTCCGGTTTGAACTCTGTCGGGTCCTCGAAGAGGCGCGGATCGCGGTGCACCGACCAGGTCGAAATCACGAACGTCGCGGCCTTGGGGAACGCGTAGCCCGCGACCTCGACGGGGTGGACCGATTCGCGTGCCATCCCCCAGGCGGGCGGATAGAGACGCATGGACTCGAGCACGACGGCCTCGGTGAACGTGAGCTTGTCGAGATCGCCCAGCCCGGGGCTCCGCCCTCCTAGTACGCCGCGCAGTTCGGCGCAGAGGCGCGCCTGCGCCTCGGGGTGCGTCGCCAGCAGGTAAAGGGCGTATGTCAGCGCCAGCGCCGTTGTCTCGTGACCGGCCAGGAACAGGATGACCGCCTCGTCACGCAACTGGGCGTCCGTCATCTGCCCACCCCCCTCGTCGCGGGCGCGCATCAGCAGCGACAGCAGATCGTCGCGCGTCTCCTGGCTCTGCTTGCGCGCCTCGATGATGCCGAGGATGAGCGCGGCGAGGCGGCGCTTGGTCCGGCGCAGCCGGAGGTTCGTGGGCGTCGGTACCCAGGCAGGCGGCTGGAAGTAGGCGGCCAGGCCGAGCACCTTGCCGAACTCCTCCATCAGATCGCCGATGATCCGGCCGATGTCGCCCGCGGCGGCCGACACGTCGGTGCCGAACAGCGATTCGGCCACGATGTCGAGCGTCACCCCCATCATGTCCGCGTGCAGGTCGCGCGCGTCGCCGTCGCACCAGCCGGCCATCGCGCGCTCGATCGCGCCGACCATCAGCGTCGCGTACGACTGGAGTTGCTGGTGATGGAAGGCCGGCTGAATGAGCCGGCGCTGGCGCAGCCACGATTCGCCCTCGCTGAGCAGGAGGCCATTGCCGACCACCCGCGAGAGGAGACGGCTGGCGTGGTCCTTGCGAAACGCATCCGCCTTCTTGACCAGGATCTCCTCGATCGCGCGCGGGTCGTAGACGAAGTAGATCTGCAGCGGCAGCCGCGTCTGGACGAAGTCGCCGTAGTTGTCGCGCACCAGATCCAGCGCGCCGAGCAGGTCACTGTTGAACGCGCGCAAGAGCGGCACGAGGTCCCGCCAGGGCGGGCGGATCGGTCGCGGCCTTCTGGACGAGTTCGACGGCGTCAGTCCCGTCGGCGCCGGCGGGCCCGACGGCGGGCGGATGCTCGAATCCGGCGTCTCGGTCGTGGTCATCGCACAGCCAGTCTAGTGCACCGTTCTCGAAATAGCGTCAATGATCCGTGGTCGAGGCTGCGTGTCCCGCAAGGCGTGACGACGACCAATACCCGCCGTATTGCGAGGAGGAACAACGCAGCGGGCGCACAGGATCGGCCGCGCAGCGTTGATGCTATTTCGAGAGCGGTGCACTAGCCCTTTCGTTGGGCTCCCGGCGACACCTGCGTCTGGCTCCTTTCTATGCGAGACGTGGGCGAGGCGCGTACCGCCAGGTGCGGTGCAACTGCGCTGCCCAGTCTTGTGTTCCGGCCCTGTTTCCGGCTACAAAATCTACTAAATTAGAAGGACGGTGAAGAAGAATGATCACGCTCTATGGGTTCAAGACTATTTTTGATGGGGGCGTCGGTGAGACGAAGGACCTTCGCGCTCAGTGGGCGCTCGAGGAGACGGGGCTTCCATACCGTGTCCACGCGCTGGACCAGGTCGCCGGCGATCTCCGATCAGAGGCTTACGGCAAGATCAGTCCGTTCCACCAGATCCCGATCATCGACGACGACGGCTTCATCATCTCCGAGTCGGGCGCCATCGCCCTTTACCTCGCCGAGAAGGCAGGAAAACTTGTCCCGCGTGACATCCAGGGCCGTATGCGAGTCACCCAGTGGTGCTTCGCCGCGGTTGCGACCATCGATCCCACGTTTACATCTCTTGACGTCGTGGGCATCTTTGACCCGCAAAACCACAAGCTCGAGGGGGAAGTCCGCAAGCTCGCCCACCGCTGGCTCGCGGATCTGGAACGCCACCTCACCGATCGTCCGTGGGTCGCTTGCAGCGATTTCACGGTCGCCGACCTCATGATGGCCGGCGTCCTGCGCACCGTGCGAAAGACTGACCTTCTCGACCCTTTCCCGAAGACCAAGGCCTACCGCGACCGCTGCTTTGCGCGCCCCGCATGGGAGCGCACGCTGAAGATGTACGCCGAGCGCTTCGGTGTCACTGTGGATGAAATCCGCTGAGCCGAGCCCACTGAGGAGTGTGCATGAAAGCATCGATACCGTGGTGTTTGCTTTCGTCGTTGATCCTTGCGGCGTGCGCCGGGCGCAAGGGCACGGGCGCGCCGTCCGGTGGTCAGGGGGGAGGGAGCGCCGGCGGCTCACCGGGCGGCGGAGGAGCAACCGGGGGAAGTGGCGCCTCTGGTTCGGGAACGGCGGGCTCGACGGGAACGGCGCGCGTGAACACCTGCGCAGGTGGGGCCGCCCCGGTTGTGATGAACGCCCGCTTGCCGGCGGGGTTCTGCGCTCTCACCTGGGCTGACAACGTCAACGCCGTGCGCGGTATCGCGGTGGCACCGAACGGGGACGTCCTGGCCATCGATTCGGGCGCGAATCGGGTGATCTTGCTCCACGACGCCAACGGGGACGGACGCTCTGACGCGACCGAGCGGGTGACATTGGCCTCTGAGCCGGACCTCAACCACGGCATTGTCCTGAGCGGTGGCTTTCTGTACGCATCGTCACCGACGACCGTCTACCGCTGGCCATTCGCCAGCGGAGCGCGGTCTCCCCTGGGCGCATCCGAGATCGTGGTCTCCGGGATCCCGAGCGGCGGCCATACCACCCGGACCTTGCGGGTGGGCGTGGACAACCAGCTGTACGTCAGCCTCGGCTCGGGGTCGAATGTCGATCCGAACGCCGCGCGCGCGGCGATCCGCCGCTTCGATCTGTCGACGGCCATTCCGGCGGGCGGTTGGGCCTTTTCCAGCGGACAGGTGTTCGCCGACGGGCTCCGGAACGAAGTCGGCCTGGCTTTCGATTCTCAGAACCGGCTCTGGGGCGTCGAGAATGGGACCGACGACGTCTTCCGTACCGACCTGGGCGACGTTCACGACGACAATCCGGCGGAGGAAGTGAATCTGTTTGCCCAGGCGGGTCACTTTTACGGATACCCGTTCTGCTGGTCCGAGCACCTGCTTCCGGCTCCGTTCGGGCGCGGTCCAGGCACGCAATGGGCGCATGAAACCTTTTGGATGGACGGCGTACACACCGATTCGTGGTGTCGTGACGCAACCAATGTGGTGCCGCCGGCCGCGACGATTCCCGCCCACAGTGCGCCGCTGGGCATCGTGTTCTACCCTGGGGGATCGTTTCCACCAGCGATGGTCGGGGGCGCCTTCGTCGCCCTTCATGGATCGTGGGACCGCACCACGCCCACCGGGTACAAGGTCGTCTACTTTCCGTTCACCAACATCGGAAACCCTGGCGCGGGCTCAGGCGGCGGTTTGCCGTCCGGGCCGATGCAGTCGTTCTTCGAGTTTGTGGGGCCTGGCGCGACCGATGCCACCTTGTGGCCTCACCGGCCGGTGGACCTGGCCGTCGGCACGCGGGGGCAGCTGTTCGTCAGCAGCGATGCGTCGAATTCCATCCTCTGGATTGGGCACGACGGAACGTAGCCACACCTTTCAACGCTGCGCTTTCGCGATCTCGCGACGGCGTTTAATTGGGGACACCCCCTAGGTACATGAGAGTTACGGGTTGGTGGGAACAGACGGTCAGGGCTTCCAGCGGACGATGGCCCGCAGCAGGTCGCGCAGGTTGCCCTGCAAGCGCAGGAAGCCTTCGCCAAGCGGGGTGAAGGCGGCTTCGTTCATGTAGAGATCTCGCCGGAGCTCGATCTGGATGGCGTGCAAGCCGTCGGACGGGCGCCCGTGGTGCGCCGTGATGAAACCACCCTTGTAGGGGGTGTTGAACTCCACGCTGTATCCGCAGCTCGTGAAATGATTCTTCACCAGCGTGGCCAGCCCCGGCGAACAACTGGTTCCGTCCCGATCGCCCGGGACGACCTCCGCGCGGGGCCTCCCCGGATCCTTGTGGCCGGCGCGCCCCACCGACGGCATGGAATGTCCGTCGACCAGAACGGCGAATCCAAAGCGGTCGCGGGCCCGGAGCAGCGCTTGCTGGATGGCCGCGTGATAGGCGGCGTGAACGGCAGCACGGGCCTGCCACTCTTCGAGAGTGAGCGGCCGCGCCAGCGCCGGTGCTCCGGTGGTGGTAACCGCCCAGACGAATCCCCGTCCGTCAGCATTTCCGGGGGCGGGGTGCTCCGGCACCGCGGCCCGCGAAACATCGTCTGGCTGCCGATTCATGTCGCAAACGAAGCGTGACAGCCGTGCCACCAGATACGACACCCCCTCGGGTCCGGGTGCGCCCTCCTCGACCTGATACAGGCGGTCCACGAACAGATCCGCGTCACCGCGCACGTCCAGCGTCTCGGCCAGCGCCCCCTCGAACCCTGTGGTGGCGGTGCCTGCGTGCGGCACACTGAGCACCACCGGTGTCTCCGGCGGCACCAGCATCCGCCGCGCGAATGAACTCTCCGGATCAGCAGCAGAAACCACAAACCAGAGTGTATCGCACGCCACTACCTCCAGGATCGGTCTCGGCGACCAAGGCCCCCGTCGGTGGATAGAACAGCAGGCGCCTCTAAAACGCGATGCGGAAGCCGAGGTCGGCTAGTAGGCCCAGGCCGTTGCCGTCGATGTGATCGCCGTTGGAGTTGCGGCCCAGGTGCGCGTGCAGGTAATGCGCGCCCAGCACCAGCTCCCCCGGCCGCAGCAGGACAGCCGCGTCCGCCCCCGCTCCCCAGACCACAGCGTGGGCGGAGCCTCGCGTCGCGACGAATGGCGAATCCGCGTCCGGAATCACCGACGTGGTGGCGAACGTCACTCCGGCGGTGGCCGACACCGAGAACTGGACCGGCAATTCGCCAGGAATGTTGAACCGGCCCAAGGCCAGGATCGGGATCTGGTGGATGTTGACCTGGGTTTGGACCTGGAACAGGCCGGGGGAGGGCCCCGCGGACGGTTGAAAGTTCGTCTGGCTGTGCAGGTACCCGGCGGCGAGGCCGGCGCTGAAGAGGCGCGCCAGCGCCCCCGACCTGAGCAAGGGCAAGGGGACGCTCACTTCCAGGAACGCAGACTCGCCGAATGAGCCACCGAGGTTGGACATCACGCCCACGCGCGCCGTGGCCCGCCGCGTGGCATTCGCCTCGACCAGCACGCTCTTGGCTGCGGTCAAGGTTCCGCCCCCCTTCTTGTCGGTCGTGCCTGCTTTTGTGCTGTCGCCAGTGATGCCGTCGTTCACTGTCACACTGATCGATGCGATGTGGTCGCGACGGGCGCGGGCTGGCACGAACCGCACGGCGTAGCTCCCGAATCGCGGGGCTGGCTGCCTCTCCAGGGCTCCCCTGTCGTTGGTTTGCCACATCACGCGCGTCGCGGAGGTGGGGGTTCCGTGTTCGTCGAACAGCTCAAGAACCAACTCCACGCCCCGGGTGTCGTTGCCCTGCAAAGCTTGGCGGTTGGCGTGCAGTTCCGCACGTGCCGGGGGCCCCCCGGTGACTCGCAGGTCCGTGGTTGTCTGCAGCTGGCCCAGCCTGGCCTGCACGACCACGTGATCGCGTCCCGTCCAGGTGGCGGGTGCGGGGATCTCGGCGGTGG
>JBDSME010000567.1:0-4518 GCA_039916065.1 Polyangia bacterium | reverse complement strand
CATCGCAACCCTGAGGCTCTTGCCCAGGGCATCAATCCCTTCACGCACGGCTCGGCCATCCATACAGCGGTGTGGAAGACCGAGGGGCTGCGCCAGGCGCTGACGGAGCACGCGTTCGATGCGGCGTTCGGAGGGGCGCGTCGCGACGAGGAGAAGTCGCGCGCCAAGGAGCGCGTGTTTTCGTTTCGCACCGCGCAGCACCGCTGGGATCCCAAGAACCAGCGGCCAGAGCTGTGGCGGCTCTACAACACCCGCAAGCACCGCGGCGAATCCATCCGCGTCTTCCCGCTTTCGAACTGGACCGAGCTCGATGTGTGGCAGTACATCTATCTCGAGGACATTCCCATCGTGCCGCTCTACCTCGCCCGCGAGCGGGCCATCGTGGAGCGTGACGGTGCTCTGATCCTGGTGGACGATGATCGCATGCCGCTCCAGCCAGGCGAGGAGCCGGTTGTCCGCCGGGTGCGGTTTCGGACCCTCGGCTGCTATCCCCTGACAGGCGCGGTGGAATCAAACGCGGCCACGCTTGCCGAGATCATCCAGGAGATGATGGTCGCCCGCACCTCCGAGCGGCAGGGCCGAATGATCGACCACGACGCCAGCGGGTCGATGGAACGCAAGAAGCAAGAGGGGTATTTCTGATGCGCCTGCACCGTCGCGGGGGCACCTAGCCTGTGCCCGGGGAGATCCGTTCGCAAACCGAGATTGACGCAGAGATCCGCCTGGGCGTCAGGAAGAGTCTCCTGCGCTTCAACACCTGCGGCAGCGTGGACGACGGCAAGAGCACCCTCATCGGGCGGCTGCTTTGGGAGGCAAAGGCCCTGTACGACGATCAGGTCGCCACCCTGGAAGCCGACTCGAAGCGCGTAGGTACCCGGGGCGACGAGATCGATTACGCACTGCTGCTGGACGGTCTCTCGGCGGAGCGCGAACAGGGGATCACCATCGACGTCGCGTACCGCTTCTTCTCGACCGCGCGGCGCAATTTCATCGTGGCGGATACCCCCGGACACGAGCAATACACCCGCAACATGGTGACCGGCGCGTCCACCGCCGACCTGAGCGTGATCCTGGTTGACGCCCGCAAGGGGGTGCTGACCCAGACGCGGCGCCATGGCTTCCTGGTGTCCCTGCTCGGAATCCAGCACGTGGTCCTGCTGGTGAACAAGATGGATCTGGTCGGCTACGCGCGCGAGACCTTCACGCGCATCGAGGACGACTTCCGTCAGTTCGCACATCAGCTGGGGTTGCCGGCGGTGACCTGCATCCCTGTCTCGGCGGTGAAAGGCGACAACATCGTCGAGCGCTCGGCGGCGATGCCCTGGTACAAGGGGCCGACCGTGATGGGGCTGCTCGAGGAGGTCGAAGTCGATGAACTGCGTCTTGTCGACAAGCCCGCGCGCCTCCCAGTGCAGTGGGTGAACCGCCCTTCCCCAGACTTCCGCGGGTTTGCGGGTACGCTGGTTTCGGGTCACCTGGAAAAGGGCGAGGCCATCCGGGTCCAGCCCTCAGGCCGCATCAGCCGCGTGACCCGCATCGTCACCGCCGATGGCGATCTCGAGCGGGCGGTGGTCGGCCAGTCCATCACTGTGACCCTCGCGGACGAGATTGACGTCTCGCGCGGCGATCTTATCGTTGCCGCCAGCGAGCCGGCCGAGGTCGCCGACGAGTTCGAGGCGACCATCGTCTGGATGAACGAGGCGCCCCTGCTCCCCGGACGCGGTTACCTGATGAAGATCGGTCCCAAGACCGTCACCGCCACCATCAATCCGCTGAAGTACAAGATCAACGTGAACTCGTTCGACCGCATGGCGGCCCCCACCCTGGAGCTCAACGAGATCGGCGTCGGAAATCTGCAACTCGACCGCGCCATCGCCTTCGATTCCTACAAGACCAACCGCGACACCGGCGGATTCATCCTCATCGATCGGATCTCGAACGACACGGTGGGCGCTGGCATGTTGCACTTCGCGCTCCGTCGCTCGAACAACGTGCAGTGGCAGGCGTTGGACGTGGACAAGGCGGCGCGCGCGACCGCCAAGGGGCAGCGGGCTTGCGTGCTGTGGTTCACCGGTCTGTCGGGGGCCGGAAAATCGACCATCGCCAACTTGGTCGAAAAGAACCTGCACAGCCGCCTGCGGCACACCTACTTGCTCGACGGCGACAACGTACGCCACGGCTTGAACAAGGATCTGGGATTCACCGACGCTGATCGGGTCGAGAACATCCGCCGCATCGCCGAGGTCGCCAAGTTGATGGTGGACGCCGGATTGATCGTCGCCACGGCCTTCATCTCGCCCTTTCGAGCGGAGCGGCAAATGGCGCGAGCGCTGCTGGGCGAGCGGGAGTTCATCGAGGTGTTCGTGGATACGCCCCTGCGGGTGGCCGAGGACCGCGACCCCAAGGGGCTGTACAAGAAGGCGCGGCGGGGCGACTTGAAGAACTTCACGGGCATCGACTCGCCCTACGAAGCGCCGGAGGCGCCCGAGCTCCACATCGACACCACGGCGACCTCGCCGGAGCAAGCGGCTGAGCTGGTGGTGTCTTACCTGCAAAGCCGAGGAATATTCGAGCCGGGGTAACCCGAATGACTGCCGGCCCCCCTCCCGGCCCTACTTCTCTCTTACGGTGAGGTTTGCGCACATGCATCGTACCTACGTATTCAACGGTGACGCCGACGGGCTATGCGCCCTGCAGCAACTGAGGCTCGCCGAGGGCGGGGAAGGCCCGGAGCCCGTCACCCTGGTGACGGGCGTCAAGCGTGACATCGCGCTCCTCGATCGCGTGACGGCGAAAGCCGGAGATTCTTGTACGGTGCTCGACGTCTCGCTGGACGTGAACCGGGCCGCGCTCTGCCGTCTGCTCGATGCGGGCGTATCGGTTCGCTATTTCGACCACCACTTCGCGGGCGAAATCCCCCAGAGCCCACACCTGGATTCGCACATCGATCTGGGCACTTCCGTGTGCACCAGCGTGCTCGTCGACCAGTACCTGCAGGGGCGCTTCCGCCACTGGGCGATCGTCGGCGCGTTCGGCGACAGCCTGGTCGAGGAAGGCGGCGCCCTGGCCCGGTCGGTTGGCCTCGATCCCGCGGCGGTATCGCGACTGGCGGCGCTTGGCGTGGCAATCAACTACAACGCCTACGGCGAGACGATCGACGATCTGCACGTGCCGCCCGCCGCCCTGGCCGCCGAGATGTCGGCCTACGCCGATCCGCTGGCCTTTGCCGACAGTTCGCCCACCTACCGGCGCCTGGCCGACGGGTATCGCGACGACAGGGAGCGGGCCCGCGCCCTTGAGCCACATCGCGAAACGACAGGCGCCCTGCTGTTTCTGCTGCCCGACGCCGCGTGGGCCCGCCGCGTGAGCGGGACGTTGGCCAACGATCTGGCGAAATTCCACGTCGGAAGCGCGATCGCCATCGTGTCGCCCAAGACCACCGGCGGTTACTTGGTCTCCATTCGCGTTCCCCGCGAAACTGCTGTCGGGGCCGACTCCTTCTGCCGTCGGTTTCCCACCGGAGGCGGCCGCCGCGCCGCGGCCGGCATCAACGATCTCCCCGCCGATCAGCTCGAGAGCTTCGCCACCGCCTTCGAGGAGCAGTTCGGGGCGGGCTGATCGTCGGCCCGCTCAGCCGATCGCGCCCGCTCCGGCCGCTGCCGGTCGTCGAAAATCCATGGGCGGCAAGAATGTCTCGTAGAAGAAGGCGCAGTCGCGTCGGATCTGCTCTTCGGTGAGGCCGAATTTTTCCAGATCGTACCGGTGCTCGGACGCGTACGAACGCTGCTTCTCGCCGCGCTTGTGGACGGTGGCGCGCAGCTGGGGCGTCATCGGGTGGCCGAGGAACGAACACATCTCGTCCATCAGCCCCTCGAAGTCCGCCATCATCCGGTCGTACCGGACGATGAATACCCGCTGCCTATCGATGACCCCGGTGGTCCAGTCCTCGTGGAACTTCTGCAGGAGGAGGATCCAGGCCTTGTACATGCGGTCCAGCCAGCGCCGCCGCACCGGCTCGGGGAGCGACCAGAACCCGAAGGCCTTATCCAGGACCCCCACCACCAAGCTCATGGAGCTGGGAATGACGGACAGAGGGTCCCGCGCCATGTACAGGATCTGCGCCTCCGGGAAGCGCTGCAGGAACCGCGGCAACCGGACGGCCAGCGAAAATAGCTTGGCGATGTTGCGTTCCGACCGGTGGAGGACCAGGCTGCGCCGCCACAACCCGTCCAGCCAGGCCAGATCCCGGTCCGAGGTGTCGCGCACGCGCGGGTCGAACCAGGGCAACCGATCCTCCTCGTCGAACGACAGGAAGAACCCGTAAAGGAAGAAGCCATCGAGGTAGCGGAACAGGACGGCCACATCGTCAGTCTCGACCGAGGTGAGGCTGGTCTGGTGGGCATCCGTGGAGTGGAACCGGGCCGGGCTGAGCTTCTCGAGCAGGGGAAGGAAGGGACGGAAGATCTTCTGGATGAGCAGTGACGGATAGAGCATCAGGAACAGCTCCATCCCCGACCC
>JBDSME010000566.1:0-2838 GCA_039916065.1 Polyangia bacterium | reverse complement strand
GATCCCGTTTACCGGAGCCTGCTGGCCAGCCCGGCGGTGGCGGATGGTTACGTCGCCACGGCCACCTACGGCAACAAGGTGCGCGTGGTCCGCGAAAGCGATGGCGCCGCGTTGTGGGAGGCGTCCGTGGGTGACGCCGTCATCGCTTCTCCGCTGATCGACCGCGGTTGGGTCTACGTACCCTGCCTGGACCGGAACCTCTACGCCTTTCGCCTCAGCGACGGCAAGCTCCTCTGGAAGACCGATCTGGGCGGCATCGTCTACTCATCCCCGGCGATGGACGGCGGTGCTCTGTTCGTCGCGGCGGGCGCTCCGCAACCCCGGTTGCTCCGCGTGAGCACCGAGACCGGGCAGGTGGCATGGACCGCGGGCGCCGACCTGTTGCAGCAGTCGATGGACAGCTCGGTGGTCGTGGCCAGCGGCCACGTGATCGTGGGCGAGGTCAACGGTCGCTTCCATTCGTTCGCCGCCGCCGACGGACATCACCAGTGGACCACCGACGTTGGCGGCTTGGCGGGACTGGCCTCACCGGTTGCGCTGGCCGACAGAGTGTACCTGCCCACGGGCGGGACCACCGCGCGGGTGGTGGCCGTGGAACTCGGGAGCGGCGCGCTGGTGCCGAACTGGTCCGCCGACTTCACATCGTCGGTGGTGGGCAGCGCCGGCCCCGGGACCTTGCTGGGGCGATCGGTGTCGCTGTCGTCACTGGCGGTATCGGATGGCCTGATCCTGGTCAACGCGCGCGCCGACGACCGCATGGACGTTGACATGAATGGTCTGCTGGATCTCTATCGCTTGCGGGAGGAGACCGTGGCCATGGACGCGCTGACAGGTCGCGTGGTCTGGGCGGCCGGCAACGGCGTCCGCGACACCACTGACGCGAATCTGATTCCCACCCACGGTCTGGTCCCTACGCCGGCGGTATATCGCGCGCTGAAAGGAGACAACCTGACGGTGGTTGGCTCGTCTCTGGCCGCCCGGGCGACGGTTTTGACGGTATCGACGGGCGCGGTACGCACCACCTTCGACTTGCCGTCGGTGACGCGCGCTTCGCCGGTCACGGCCAACGGACGCTTGATCCTCGCCACCGACGCCGGCGCACTGGTCGCCCTCGGCTCTCTCGACAACAGGGCCCCCGCCACCCCGGCAGGCCTGCAACCCGCGGGAGGTATACCCTCCGACGCCGGGGGAACCGTTGTTCGGTGGCGTCCCGCCATGGATCTGGATGGCGACGCCGTGACCTACCAGCTTCGCTGGGACACCGACGGTGAGATCCTGCACAGCGCCCTCGGTGAAGTGGTCACCGACGCTGGCGTCACCAGCTGGCGCTTGCCAGGACTGGTCGGGGGCCCAACCGTCACCTATGCGCTCCGGGCCCGCGACACGCGCGGCGCGTGGTCCGCGTGGTCGGTGCCGCAGACCTTCTCCGCTATCAACACACCGCCCGTCCAGGTGGGCACCAGCGTGTACTCCAGTCTGCTGGCGGCGCTCAGCGCGGCACGGCCAGGGGATGTGATTCGTCTGGGCATGGGACGTTATCCGCTGGCGGAGACCATGAATGTGCCCTCCGGCGTTTCCGTGCAGGGAGCAGGTCCACAGGCGACCGTGATCGAGGGGCGTGGTCTGGCCCGCGCCATCACTGTGTCGTCATCCAGCGCCGCGCAGCCATCGGCTCTGCGCGACCTGACTATCAAGGGGGCGGCGACCGGCGTGGCGACGGAGCAGGGGGCCCACGCTTTGTTGCAAAACGTGGTGATCAGAGACAACACCGCTTTCGGCATCGACGTGGGTGCCAGCGGCGTGGTCACGGTCATCTCCGCCACATTGTTCCGCAACGACGTGGCGGCTCGCAGCTTCGGTCGGCTCGATGTGCGCAACAGCATCGTCACGCAGAATCGGCGTGGCTACATGGCCACTCCGGCCGACGCGGTGCTGTCTCGTTACAACGATCTCTTCGCGAACAAGGAAGACGCCTACGGGGGCGTGGCCAAAGGAGCCGGCGATCTTGCGGTCGAGGTGTCATTCAAAGGTGCGGCCGCCGACGATCTGAGGGTGCAAGACGAATCTCGCACCACGGACCGAGGCGATCCCTCTGACGATTTCGCGCGCGAGCCGCCTCCGAACGGCAATCGCGTGAACATGGGGGCCTTCGCGGGGACCGAGCAGGCGGAACTCAGCCAGACCAGCTCCACCGTCGCCTCGGAGTCATTCCAGGGACCGGCGCCCGTCGAGTCCCCTGTGACGGACCCGCCCTCTGTTCCACCGCCGCGGGGACGCGCCGCCACACCGGCCGCTGCTGGTTCTTCGGGCGGTTGCACGGTCGATCCCGCCGCTGGCAGCCGCCGCGGGTGGTGGGGCGCGGTCGCCGTGCTGGCCCTGGTACTTGGCCGCCGCCGCCGCGACCGCGACCGCGACGAATCCTGATCACTCCGGTCCGCCAATCCACCCGCACCCACCACGGCAGGCAGGTACGGCACGAAGGTGCACGGTCCGGGCCGTCAGGGCGCGGAGGTGCTGCCGACGCGGGTCCGGATTCCGGTGACGACACCTCGACCGAGGGCGCTGTCCAGTCGGGTCAGCAACTCCGCGCGCAGCAGCGTCAGTTCGTGTGCCAGGGCGGCGCTTCCCACGCGGATGAACAAGGTACCGTCGCGAAATGAGTCGGGGACGGTGCGAGCCCGCAACACGTGGCCGGCCGCTTCGGCGTAGGCTTCGAACACGCGGTACTCCAGGGCCCGCCCGGTGCCGCCCAGGCGTGACATCAGCCCCGCCATCAGGTCAGCCGTGGTCTCTGGCTCCGGCTGAACACGACGCGGCCGGCGCTTGATCATCACGGCG
>JBDSME010000565.1:0-4100 GCA_039916065.1 Polyangia bacterium | reverse complement strand
CATCCTGCTGCCGGAGCCGGACGAACGTCTGCACCCGCAACAGAAGCTCGTCCTTGTTCACCGGCTTGGTGAGGAAGTCGTCCGCCCCCGCGGCCAACCCGGTGATGCGATCTTCGTGCTGACCGAGCGCCGTCAGCAAAATCACCGGGAGGTACTGGCCATCGGGGCGCTGCTTGATCACCCGACACAAGGCAAAGCCGCTCATGTGCGGCATCATCACGTCCAGCAAGACCAGATCGATGGTCTCGCGCTTCAAGGTCTCCAGCGCCGCAGCTCCATCGATCGCTTCTCGCACCACATAGCGATCTCCCAGGTGGGCACGCAGCAATATCCGATTGGGCGCCTGGTCGTCGACCACCAGCACCACCGCGCGCGCCTCCGCCTCCGTGCCTTGGTGGTCGGCTTCTGCAGAGATCGAGATCGTGGTCGGGGAAGAGGGCGCCGGCGGTGTGGGGCTGGGTGAGGGCAGGGTGTTTGGCTGACCCTTCGTGGCCGAGCAATCCGGGGCTGCCGGGGCTGCCGGGGCTGCCGGGGCTGCCGGGGCTGCCGGGGCTGCCGGGGCTGCCGTGCCTGCCAGGAAAGCGGCGATGATGGCCGGGAAGGTGCGCGTATCGATCGGCTTGCTGAGGTATCCGTCACAGCCCGCGTCGCGGGCGCGCTGTTCGTCGACCTTCATGGCATGCGCGGTCAGGGCCACCACGGCGATCGAACGGGTCGCGGGCTCGGCCTTCAGGCGGCGGGTCAGCTCCAGTCCATCGGTGCCGGGGAGCTGAACGTCCATCAAGATCAACTGCGGGTCGAACGTACGCAGTATGGCCATGGTCTCGGAGGCGTCGGCCGCGCTGCGCACCTCGTATCCTTTGGTGGTCAACAAAAAAGAGAGCAGGACCACGTTCGCCGAATTGTCGTCGACAATAAGAATGCGTTCCCCCGCCATGTCAATCTCCTCGATACGTCGCTGTTAGAGAGTGCGCCTGATCAGACAAAAACTCCAGGCGATTTCATCGCCGCGAAAATGCACGGCGCCTGTCAGCCTGCGGCGAGGGGACCGCGGTCCTGATGGCAAAAGCGATGTGGGTGCCACAGCTCATTCGGCCGATGAGGACGGCAACAATGCCAGTTACCGCATGCCTGATAGCGGCCTGGATGCCGCTTGTTTCGACCAGGTAACGATTTCCAGGCCAGTCTCAAAAACTGTTGATATTCAATGCTTTGCCATGAAACAATGTGGCATGCGTAAGTACGTGCATTCGTTGCGATGGCACCGGGTGGTTCTGCGAACGCGAGGGATTCCTTGGCTCGTCCTGCTGATGCTCATGGCGTGGGGCTCGAAGGGGAGGGCCGCCGACCTGAATGCTTCGGAGACCGACGTGTCCGTCGAGGTGCACGGTTTCGTGAGTCAGGGTTTCATCAAGTCCACCGGCGGAAACAATTACCTTGCCGATTCCGCCCGCGACGGGGGCAGCCTCGAATTCACCGAAGTGGGGCTCAACTTCACCTCTCAGCTCACGGAGCGACTCCGTGTGGGGATGCAGCTCTTCGCGCGCGATCTCGGCCCGGTCGGTACTTACAGCGCCAAGATGGACTGGTTCTATCTGGACTATCGCTGGCGTGATTGGCTGGGCCTGCGCGCCGGTCGCGTCAAGCTTCCCTACGGTCTTTACAACGAGCTCGCGGACATCGATTCGGCCCGTGTGCCTATCTTGCTGCCGCAGTCCTTGTATCCGTCGGCCAGTCGCGACTACCTGTTGGCCCAGACCGGCATGGAGCTGTATGGCTACTTGAGCCTTCACGCTGGTGGCGCGCTGGATTATCGCCTCTACCTCGGCACCATCTACGTCGACATTCCCAGCCAGGCTGGGTCGCCCATTCAAGTCAGCCGCGTGAAGAGTCCCTACATCGGGGGAGGTCGCCTGATCTGGGAAACGCCGCTGGAAGGTTTGCGGGTGGGCGGAAGCGTTCAGGCGCTCCGCCTGAATTTCAACTTTGTCACGTCGCCGGGGATGATGGACACCAACAGTTTTTCGGCGGTGCTATGGGCGACATCGGCTGAGTATGCTTGGCGTGATCTGTTGCTGTCCGCGGAGTATGGGCGCTGGTACGTCCACGACGAGAGCTCCAACCCCCTGCTGCTTCAGCCGGACGCCGTGTCCGAGCGGATGTATGTGATGGCCTCTTACCGGCTGCGACCCTGGTTTCAGCCGGGCGCCTACTACTCGGTCTTCTTCCCGCACGTCTCCTGGCGCGACAACACGTTTCAGGTCAGCGCGCGTGAGGACGTGCAACACGACTACGCCGCCACGTTGCGCTTCGATATCAACACCCACTTACTGGTCAAGGTCGAAGGCCACTACATGCATGGAACCGCCGGACTCGACAGCGGGCTGAACGGCGGTACCGCGGCGGCGCAGCTGACGCAGGACTGGTTGGTCGGGCTCGTGAAACTCACCGCCTATTTCTAGGGGAATGTCGTGACCATCTTCCCTCAAAAGTGCCGCCAGAGCTGCCGAGTGCTCATAGTTGCTCTCCTTCTGGTGGCGCCCACCCCCGGTCTGCACACCGATGTGCGGGCCGCGGCGCCGGTGCCGGCGTTCCGGGTGATCGTGAACCCGGAGAATCCGACCACCAACGTCGACCGGAAGTTCGTGGCCGACATCTTCTTGAAAAAGGCGACGCGCTGGGGACAGCTCGACAGCGTTGTTCGCCCCGTCGACCTGCGGCCCGACTCTCCGGCGCGGCGCGCCTTCGACGAGGAGGTGCTCAGGCGATCCGTCTCTGCTGTTCGCAACTACTGGCAGCAGATGGTCTTCACGGGACGGGACGTCCCACCCCCCGAACTCAATTCGGAGGAGGAGATGGTCGCCTACGTTTTGCGATACCCCGGTGCCATCGGCTACGTATCAGGGACTATCGCTCTGCAGGGCGCCAAGGTTTTGACCATCAAGTAGGACCGCCCATGCGTCTTTCCCTCCGGGCCAAGCTGATCGCCATCGTGGGGATCACTGCGTTCACCTTTCTGGTGTTGATCGCCGCCGGCGCCATGATCGGCAGGCAAACCGATCACGAGCTGGCCACCATCCAGCGGCGCCTGTTGCCCAAGCTGGAACTGGCGCCCCGCCTGGACGCTGACTTCGAACGGTTGCGACGCAACCTGCAGGACGCCGTGGCCGCGGTCGACGCGGAGGCGCTGGCCAACACCCGTCAGGCCAAAGATCGCCTGCAGGTAGAGCTGGCCGCCGCGCGCCCCGCTCTCAATGCCGCTGAGGTCGACGCTCTGGCCCGCGCCATCGATGACTATTACGCGACCGCGCTGGACGTATCGCGGCGGCTGCTGGCCGGTGAGACGGGCGAGGCGTTGGTGGCGGCCATGAGCGAGATGCAGGCCAGGCACACGCGCGCGGTGGAAGCATTGCGTATCACCACGACGTTCGATCGCAGCGAACTGGAGCACGCCTTCACCGCGGCGGCGCGCGCCCAGGCCACCGCTGGCCGGGTACGGTTGGTGGTCAGCGCGGTCTGTCTGGTGTTCGTCCTTTCCCTGTCGATGTGGTTCAGCCGCGGCGTGCTCAACTCGGTCCGCGCGCTCACCTCGGGATTGAGACGCTTTGGCCGGGGCGAATTCAGCCAGCCCATCGTGGACCTGGGGAAAGACGAGCTGGGAGAAGTGGCGGCCCAGGCCAACCAGATGGCGACCAATCTCAGTCAACTGGCCGCGCAGCGTGACCGCGCCGACTGGTTGCGCACGGGCCACGCTGGTCTGTCGGACCAGCTGCGGGGAGAGCTGGAGCTGGAGGACGTGGCGGCCCGGGCCATCGGCTATCTAGCGCCCTATGTGGGCGCGCGGGTGGGAGCCGTCTACGATCTGGACCAACGGAAGCGCTTGCGCCTGCTGGGGACGTACGCCCTGTCGTCCGGACGGGAGGGGAACTCATCAGAGACCGGTAAAGAGACGAACGTACACACCGGCGGCGACGCGCCCGTTCGCGAGTTCGCGCTGGGAGAGGGGCTGGTCGGCCAGGCCGCCCTGCAGACCAACATCATGGTGGTGGCGGATCCGCCGCCGGCATACCTGCGGGTGCGTTCCGGGCTGGGGGAGGCCC
>JBDSME010000564.1:0-4902 GCA_039916065.1 Polyangia bacterium | reverse complement strand
CAACCTGGGAGACTCCGCGCCGCCGCGCTACCAGCTCTTCACCATGAACCTGGACGGCACCAACATCAGACAGCTGACGGAGGGCGACAACGACTACGTGTATCCGATCTTCCTGCCCGGACAGAAGGTCCTCTTCACCACGAACCGCAACGTGGAAGAGGGGACCCCACAGTTCAAGGATGAGTACGAGCGGCAGACCACCGCCCAGATCGGCACCATCACCCTCGACGGCAAGAATCTGGAGCTCGGTCCGCGCAATGTCTCCCACCGCGTGGCCCCCACGCTGCTCCCCGATGGCCAGGTCCTGTACACGGAGTGGCGCCACCTGGGCATGGTCAACGATGGCCACCTGCGGCTCATGAACCCCGACATGACCGGAATGCGCGAGGCCTTCGGTGGCGAGCTTCCCGGGGACGATCCGAAGACCCAGGCGGCCGAGACCAACAGCTATCTGCGGGCGCGCTACGTCAGCGGGTCAACCGCCAGCGGCAACGTGCAAATTGTCGCGGTGGGCACTTCGCGCGATCGCACCCTCCAGGCGGGGCGCCTGCTGCTGGCCAACCTGGGCCGCAGCGAGGCGACCTCCACGGTCACGAACATGACCCCGCGGGTCCCCGGCGGGCGGAGCGCCTCGTCCAATGGGGTGGGGCGGTACTACGACGCCGAGCCGGTGGGCGACGTGCCCGGGCGGAAGTTCCTGGTGGCGTGGGCCGATGGGCCCGTCGAGTCCGAAATTCTGAGCGCCGGAAAAACGCAGGCGAACTTCGGTCTGTACGTGTACGACGCACCCACCGACACCCGGTTTCCGGTCTACGACGATCCGGCCTTCTGGGACGTGCAGGCGCGGCCGATTGCCACCCGTCCCGAGCCGGCGGTCACCGCCACGCCCATCAGTGGAAATGGCTTCGTGGTGGCAGCCATCAACGTCTACAACAGCAGCCTGACGCCCATCAAAAACGGCTTGGTCCCCGGCAGCGCCGTGAAGGTCCGGCTGATCGAGGGGTTCTCTGGCGAAGAGGGGATCGACACCTTCGGCACCACCGAGTTCGATGGTCAGTCCTTGTATGGCGAGGTCCCGGTGAAGCCGGACGGGTCGTTCGCCGCGCGCGTGCCCGCCAACGTACCGGTGCACATGCAGGTGCTGGACAAGTTCGCGCTGGCGATTGCCAACGAGCCGGTCTGGATCAGCGGGCGCGCTGGTGAGCAGCGCACCTGCGGGGGTTGCCACGAGAATCGGGAGACCCCTTCCATTCCGCTTCCGGGGCAGATCGAGGCCATCCTGAGCGGGGCGGAGGACATGGACAAGCCGCGGGCGGACCGCACCTCGATGAACTTCACTTACGGCAACGTGCGCGGCGTCCCCTGGGACAAGGCACTGCAGCCTATCTTCGACGCCAAGTGCATCAGCTGCCATGACGGCGATGCCTCGCGGCGCAGTGCCACGGGCGGCGTGGTCAATCGGTCCTTCACCGTCACCGACATGACCGTGGGGACCAGCCAGACGTTCGTCTTCGATCTGCGCGGTCAGAAGGTGGACGTGATGGTCGGCGAGAAGATGACGGCGGACTTCAGCGCCTCTTATCTGTCCATCATGGGACTGGGCGAACTGCTGGGAGAGGACCTGGTCTCCATCACCGGCGGCAAAGTCTTTGATTCGGCCGTGGCCGCCGACGCCGCGAACTCGGACGTCATCCGCCGGCTCAATCCCCCGCAGCGCTTTCCAGCGGTGAACACGGCGGTGAGGCGGTTCAACAGCGCCATCCACCCCGTCGACGTGGGGGGCACGGAGCTGACGCCGGACGAGTACTACCTGCTGGGGCTCAGCATCGACATGGGCGGGCAGTTCTTCTCCCGGGAGAACAAGCCATGAAGACGTCGATGGTTTTGCCGATGGGCAGGCAGCAACGGAAACAGCAGCGACGAACCACCAGCAACATGGGAGCATTCAAGATGATGAGCCACGGCGATCTTGGCGAAGGCGGAGCGCGGCGCGGCAGGATGATCGCCGCTTTCGTGGTCGGCGCGCTGGTGCTGGGTAGCGCCGTCGTGGCACGCGCCGGTCGCGGCGGGAGCCCGCAGGCCATCGCCTCGGCCGTGGCGTCGGGTTCGGCGGATGCCATCAAAGCCGAGCTGGAGCGCGCCGAATATCTGGTCTGCGCCGCCTGTGTCCCTTACGTCCTGCCACTCATCGACAACGACGACGCTGGCATCCGTCAGGTGGCCGCCTGGTGGCTGGCGCGTCGAGGAACCAGCCGCCAGGTGTTCCGCGACATGCTCACCCGCCTGGGGCAACCGGACTCCGTGAAGGCACGCAACGCCGCCGATGTTCTGGGCGAGTTCTCCAATCCTCAAGCCATCGCTGCGCTCGGCGCCGCGCTCAGCAATCCGCTGTTCGATCCCCCGGCGCGCGCCGCCATGGCCCGGGCCCTGGGTGCGATCAGGCGTCCCGCGGCCGCGCTGCCGCTGCGGAACGCGCTCGGCGATGGCGAGCCGGTGGTGCGGGCGGCGGCGCTGTCCGCCCTGCGCCAGGTGCAGGTGCAGGGGGGTGACTTTCGCGATGCCGCCGTGGCCACACCGCTGCTGGGGGATTCCGATCAGGAGGTGCGGGTGCAGGCGATTTTCACGGTCGCCGCCCTTCGGACCACCACCGCCGCCGCGGGCCTGGTTCAGCTCTTGCGCAACGATCCCAGCGCTGCCGTTCGCAAGCGGGCCGCCTGGGCGCTGGGAGAGATACACGCACCGGTGGCGGTCGCGGCCGGCGCGCTGGGCGAGGCGGCGTCCACGGATTCCTCGCCGGTGGTGCGTTCCCTGGCGACCGCCGCGCTGGGGAACCTCAGCCCGTAACGTTCTTCGACAAAGACGAGGGGTAAGGGCCAGACGGCGCCGCGACCGACTGATATGATCATCACATGCGGACCCCTGTGTCGCTGTTGCTCGCCGCGCTCATCTGGGGGGCGGTGGGCTGTGCGCAGAAGAAGCCGGTCGAGAAGCACTATTTCGAGCAACACATCCAGCCCATCCTGACCAGCTTCTGCGTCGGCAACACCTCGCCCTGCCACAGCATCGACCCTGCCACGGGCAACGCGCTCGGGAATCTGGATCTGTCTTCATTCGAGGCCGTCCGCAAGCGTCCCGATGTGCTGCGCAGTTACGGCAGCTACCCGATGCCGCTGCTTCTGTTGAAAGCAGTGCCGGAAGGGTCGGTCCAGTTTTCCTACCAGGATCGCTTCGTGCAAAGCGAGATTCGGCACGCCGGGGGCAAGAGCCTGTCGACCGATTCGGAGGCCTTCTACACGCTGGAAAACTGGCTGCGCAACGGCGCCAACCGGGACGGCGTGGCGCCCGAGCCGCAGGCCAATCGCGGTTCCGGCGCCTGCAACACCGCCATTCCGCCAGATCGCAATCTGGCCGCGGTGGACGTGAGCGGGGACGCTTACCAGCGCTTTGTCACCGACGTGGCGCCGCTGCTGCAGACCTCCTGCGCCTTCGGCACCTGTCACAGCTCGCCACAATCCGATTTCTACCTGACATGTGGCGACACCGATGATCAGCTGCGGTTCAACTTCCTGCAGGCGGCCGGATTCGTGGTGGCAGCGCCGACGCCACCCGAGCGCAGCGAGGTCTTGCTGCGGCCGCTGGCTACCGTGGCGGGCGGAGTCAGCCACACCGGGGGCACGTTCTTCTCTTCCCGTGATGACGCCACCTGGAAGACGTGGAAAGACTGGGCCACCGCCGTGCAAGCCGCACCGGCTGCCGCGCAGATCGATGCGGGCAATGCAACCAATGGAACAAAGTCGGATGGCCAGAAGTTTTTCGAAGCGCAGGTGATGCCCAAGATGCTCCAGCGCGGGTGCGCCCTGGAGGGCTGTCACAGTCCCGACGGCTTCAACGACTTCAGGCTGCGTTCGGGAGCGCAGGGTTTCTTCGCCCCGCTGGCTCTGCGACGCAATTACCTGACCACCCTCAAGGAGTTCATGGCCCTGGACACCGTCGACGCGGGCCAGTCGCGCGCGGTGAAGAAGAACCTCTTTCTGTCGAGGAGCGGGATCGCCCATCGCGCGGGCTCCCTGCTGGAGGGACCCGCTCCCGCGGATCCCACCGCCCCGCAGATCGGGCTCGATTCCTGTCCCGTCCCCTTCGATCCGGCAACCGCCGACAAGTTCCCGGCCTTCTGCGTGTTCGTGGAGTGGCAGCGCCGCGAGCGCGCCGACCGCGCCAGCGCGGTGTCGCCGCTGGCGATGGGCGAGGTCCTGCCGCTGGCGTTCGTGGCCAGGCCACCCGACGGCGATTCCCTGCTGGAGTTCGACACCTTCCGCGGCGGGGCCGATCTGCTGGTCGCCGACGCCACCCTGGGGGCGCGCGGCGCCGTGGCGTCCGTCGGCAATGCCCGCAGCGTGCTGGGCGGCTGCGCCGGGCTGGTGGCCGGCGCCGCCGATGTGCGCGGACCTGAATGGAGTCCCGACGGCCAGAAGCTGGTGTTCGCGGCGCGTCCCTCCGCGGTCTCCGGTCTGGATCTGTGGATGATCGATCGCGCCGCCGGAGGCGCCTGCCGCCGGCTCACCAGTGACAACGGGCGGCTGGAGAAGGAGGTGAAGGTTCACAACTTCGACCCGGTCTTCGCTCCCGATGGCTCGGTGGTCTTCGCCTCCACGCGCTCCGGTACCCTGACCCTGAAGACCTTCCTGCCGAACGCCGATCTGTTTCGCTCCGGGCCGGGCGCGGATTTCGCTCACGTCGAGCAGATGACCTGGCTGCTGGGCTCGGAGCTGTCGCCCGCCTTCATGCAGGACGGGCGCGTCACCTTCACCGCCGAGAAGGCGTCACCGGAATTCTATCAACTGTCGGGAAGACGCATCAACTGGGACCTCACCGACTATCATCCGCTGCTGGCGCAACGGGCGC
>JBDSME010000563.1:0-8064 GCA_039916065.1 Polyangia bacterium | reverse complement strand
TGGATGCGCGCGTCGAATTTGTCACGCCTCGCGGTCGCGGCGTGCCTGCGGCGCCGGGACCATCCGTCACGCAAAGTTTCGATCGGCAGGTATCGCTCGAGGATCTGTTTCGCCAAGTGCTCGAGACGTACCGGTTCGAGACGCCCTGGGACGACCTCGACGGGGATGCCGGGCGGATCGCGGCCCGCGCGGCGGAGGCGTGTGAACCGGGCTGCGAGGTGACCGGTCTCGAACTCGCGCGACCGGTGTTCTTCCGCGGCAAGGGCGCCTATCTGGTCGGGCGGCTGCTCACTTCGCGGGAAGCGCTCCCGTTCGTGCTCGCGCTCACCAATCCTGAAGGCCGCATCGTGGTGGACGCGGTGCTGGCCACGGTGAACGAGGTGAGCATCGTGTTCAGTTTCGCGCGCTCATACTTCTTCGTCGAAATGGACAACCCGCGCGAAGTGGTTGCGTTCCTGCACTCGATCCTGCCGCGCAAGCCTCTGGCCGAGCTGTACAACGCGATCGGCTGGAACCGCCATGGCAAGACCGAGCTGTACCGCTCGATCCTCCGTCACCTCGCCACCAGCGAAGACCGCTTCGAGATCGCGCCCGGGCAGCGCGGCATGGTCATGGCGGTGTTTGCGCTTCCTGGATTCGATGTCGTCTTCAAGGTCATCCGCGACCGCTTCGAGCCGCCCAAGACCGTGACCCACGACGAAGTGCGCCAGAAGTACCGGCTGGTGTTCCGCCACGACCGCGCCGGGCGGCTGGTCGACGCGCAGGAGTTCGAGCATCTCGAGTTCGATTGTGCGCGCTTTGGCGACCCACTGCTCGCGGAGTTGACCACGCAGTGCGCCGATCGCGTGCACGTGCGCGGGGACCGGGTAGTGATTTCGCACCTGTACACCGAGCGCCGCATGATCCCGCTCGATGTCTACCTTCGGCAAGCCGAACCCGAAGCCGCCCGCGAGGCCGTGATCGACTACGGCCAGGTGTTGCGCGATCTGGCCGCCACCAACATTTTCCCGGGCGACATGCTTACCAAGAATTTCGGCGTATCACGGAACGGCCGGCTCATATTCTACGACTACGACGAGCTGTGCCGGCTCGACGAGTGCCGGTTCCGGGCACTGCCCCCGCCCCGGGATGACGCGGATGAGACCAGCGGGGAGCCCTGGTTCTACGTGAGCGAGCGCGATATCTTCCCCGAGGAATTCCGCAACTTTCTCGGGCTGCCCCCCGCGCTGCTCCAGGTGTTCCTGGAGCATCACGAGGAGTTGCTCGGCCCCGCCTTCTGGCTGCGCATGCAGGAACTGCACGCGCGGGGCGAGGTGCTGGACGTGTATCCCTATCGGTCCCTGCGCCGGCTGCGCTGGCGCCCGCGGGCCACCGACCGACAACCCGATCCGATCCTTTCGAAGGAGCCGAAAACATGAGCGTCATTCAGGGCGAAGCCATCACGCTGAAGGACGGACGGCTGACCGTGCCGAGCCATCCCGTCATTCCGTTCATCGAAGGCGACGGCACGGGCCCCGATATCTGGCGCGCCTCGGTGCGCGTGCTGGACGCCGCGGTCGAGAAGTCCTACGGGGGGCAGCGCAAACTCGCGTGGCACGAAGTGCTCGCGGGCCAGAAGGCGTTCGACCGCACCGGGAGCTGGCTTCCCGATGAAACCCTCAAGGCGTTTCGCGAATATCTCGTCGGCATCAAGGGTCCGCTCACGACGCCGGTGGGCGGCGGCATCCGCTCGCTGAACGTGGCGATGCGCCAGATTCTGGATCTCTACGTCTGCCTGCGCCCGGTGCGCTGGTTCCAGGGCGTGCCCTCGCCGGTCAAGAACCCGGGCAAGGTGGACATGGTGATCTTCCGTGAGAACACCGAGGACATCTACGCCGGCATCGAATGGGCCGCCGAGTCGCCGGAAGCCAAGAAGATGATCGCCTTCCTGCAGACCGAGATGGGCGTGAAGAAGATTCGTTTTCCGGAGACCAGCGGCATCGGCATCAAACCGGTGTCTCGCGAAGGTTCGGAACGGCTGATCCGCGCTGCCCTCGACTATGCCATCAAGCACAAGCGCAAGAGCGTGACCATCGTGCACAAGGGCAACATCATGAAGTTCACGGAAGGCGCCTTCCGCGACTGGGGGTATGCGCTGGTGAAGCGGGAGTACGCCGGGAAGGCCGTGGGCTGGGATGACTGCGGTGGCAAGCCGCCGGCCGGACAGATCCTGGTCAAGGATTCGATCGCCGACATCACCCTGCAACAGGTGTTGACCCGGCCCGAGGAGTTCGACGTGATCGCCACCTTGAATCTGAACGGCGACTATCTGTCCGATGCCCTGGCGGCTCAGGTGGGCGGCATCGGCATCGCCCCGGGCGGCAACATCAACTATCTCACGGGCCACGCCGTGTTCGAAGCCACGCACGGCACCGCCCCCAAGTACGCCAACCTGGACAAGGTCAATCCAGGCTCGGTGATCCTCTCGGGCGTGATGCTGCTCGAACACCTGGGGTGGACCGGCGCGGCGAACAGAATCGTCGCGGCCATGGAAAAGTCCATCGCCCAGAAGGTTGTCACCTACGACTTCGCCCGCCTCATGGAAGGAGCCACCGAGGTTTCCTGCTCGGCGTTCGGCGACTCAATCATCCGGAACCTCTAACTTTTAAGGTTGGCGCCGCCCGGCCCGGCGTAGTATCCCCGCCGCTGGCGTCATCGGGCGCGCGCTGCTTCGTCCTTCGGGCCCATGCTCTCCTGTTGTACCGTCTTCCACGCCTCGTTCCGCTTCACCCTTTCACCTCGGAGTTCTGTCCATGCCCCGTAAGAAGATCGCCCTCATTGGTGCCGGTAACATCGGCGGTGAACTGGCTGCCCTCATCGCGCGCCGCGAGCTGGGCGACGTGGTGCTGTTCGACATCCCGGACAAGGAAGGGTTGGCCAAGGGCAAGGCGCTGGACCTGGAGCAAAACGGCGCCGTGCTGGGATACGACGCCAGCATCCGCGGCACCTCCAACTGGGACGACTGCGCCGGCGCCGACGTGGTCATCATCACGGCGGGCGTGCCCCGCAAGCCGGGGATGTCGCGCGACGATCTGTTGACCATCAACCTGAAGATCATCCGCAACGTGGCCGAGAACCTGAAGGCCAAGTGCCCCAACGCGTTCGTGATCGTCATCTCCAACCCGCTGGACGCCATGGTGTACGAGCTGAAGAAGGTCACCGGCTTCCCGCGCGAGCGCGTGGTTGGTATGGCGGGCGTGCTGGACGCCGGCCGTTTTC
The DNA here is from genome assembly GCA_039916065.1 of Polyangia bacterium. Taxonomy (GTDB): domain Bacteria; phylum Myxococcota_A; class Polyangia; order Fen-1088; family Fen-1088; genus FEN-1088. The sequence goes on along the minus strand of JBDSME010000563.1, from coordinate 4,806 downwards.
AGCTCTTTCTGGCACGCGAGATGGGGGTCGCGGTCAAGGATGTGCGGGCGATGGTCCTGGGCGGCCACGGAGACACCATGGTCCCGGTCACCAGCAACTGTACCGTGGACGGCGTTCCGGTGGCGCAGCTCATCGCGGCCGACAAGCTGCAAGCGATCGTCGAGCGCACCCGCAACGGCGGCGGCGAGATCGTCAAGTTGATGGGCACCAGCGCCTTTTATGCCCCGGCCTCGGCCGCGGTGCTGATGGCGGAGGCCTTTTTGAAGGATCAAAAGCGCCTCTTGCCGGCGGCCGCCTACCTGGACGGCGAGTACGGCTACAAGGATCTGTACATGGGGGTACCGGTGGTGATCGGCGCCGGGGGTATCGAGCGGGTGGTCAACATCGCGCTTACCGCCGAAGAGAAGACCATGCTGGATAAGTCGGCCGCCGCCGTGCGCGAGCTGATCGAAGCCTCCAAGAAGCTCTGAGGCAACGCCATGAAGATTCACGAATATCAGGCCAAGGAGATATTGCGGCGATCGGGCGTGCCCGTTCCCACGGGCGTGGCCTGCTTCAGCGTCGATGAGGCGGAGAGCGCCGCCAAGCAGATCATCGCCGAGACCGGCAGCGAGGTGGTGGTGGTCAAGGCCCAGATCCACGCCGGTGGCCGCGGCAAGGGAGGCGGCGTCAAGGTGGTGAAGGGGGCGGCGGCGGCGCGCGAGGTCGCCCAGAAGATCCTGGGGATGACCCTGGTCACCCATCAGACAGGGCCGGCCGGTCAACTGGTGAAGCGCCTGCTGGTCGAGCAAGGCGTGGACATAGCCCGCGAGCTCTACTTCGGGATCGTGGTGGACCGCGGCGCCGGCCGGGTGGTGGTGATGGCATCGTCGGAAGGCGGCGTGGAGATCGAAGAGGTCGCCGCCAAGAGCCCAGAGAAGATCTTGAAGGAGATCGCCGATCCGGCGGTGGGCCTGGCCGCCTACCAGGCGCGCAATCTGGCCTATGGCCTGGGCATGACCGGCCCGACCGCCAAGGCGGCGGCGGATCTGTTCCTGGCGCTTTATCGCGTGTTCGTTGAGACCGATAGCTCGCTGCTGGAGGTGAATCCCCTGGTGGTGCTGAAGAGCGGACAGGTGCTGCCCCTCGACTGCAAGATGACCTTCGACGACAACGCTACCTACCGGCACAAGGATCTCGAGGCCTATCGCGATCTGGCGGAGGAAGAGCCCTCCGAGACTGAAGCCAAGCGATACGACCTGTCCTTCATCAAGCTGGACGGGAACATCGGATGCATGGTCAATGGCGCCGGTCTGGCCATGGCAACCATGGACACCATCAAGTACTTCGGGGGAGAGCCGGCCAACTTCCTGGACGTGGGCGGGAGCGCCACCACCGACAAGGTCACGGCGGCGTTCAAGATCATCACCAGCGACCCCAGCGTACGTGGCATCTTCATCAACATCTTCGGTGGCATCATGAAGTGCGACACCATCGCCGAGGGGGTGATCGCCGCGGTGAAGCAGGTGGGCTTGAAGGTTCCCCTGGTGGTGCGCCTGGAGGGCACCAACGTCGAGCTGGGCAAAAAGATGCTGGGCGAGTCAGGGTTGTCCCTGACCGCCGCCGACGACATGGCCGACGGCGCCAGGAAGATCGTCGCCATGGCGGCCGCCGCCGGCGGAGCAGCAAAAGGCACAGCGAAAGCGGAGGCGACGCGGTAATGGCCATTCTCGTCGGTAAAGAGACCAAGTTGATCGTGCAGGGACTCACCGGGTCGGCCGGAACCTTTCACGCCAAGCAGATGCGCGAATACGGCACCAACGTCGTCGGAGGGGTGACCCCCGGCAAAGGTGGCCAGGTCCACGAAGGCTTCCCGGTGTTTGACACGGTGGCGGACGCCGTGAAGAAAACGGGCGCCAACGCCACCGTCATCTATGTGCCGCCGCCGGGCGCGGCCGACGCCATCCTGGAAGCGGCCGCCGCCGGCATAGACCTGGTTGTCTGCATCACCGAGGGCATTCCCACCCTGGACATGGTGCGGACCCGGCGGGCCCTCTCCGATATGAAGGGCGCCTCCGGACAGCCGGTACGTCTGGTCGGTCCCAACTGCCCCGGGGTGATCACCCCGGGCGCCTGCAAGATTGGGATCATGCCTGGCTACATTCACAAGGCGGGCAAGGTGGGCGTGGTCTCGCGGTCGGGCACCCTGACCTACGAGGCGGCCCACCAGTTGACCGCGCTGGGACTGGGGCAGTCCACCGCCGTGGGCATCGGCGGAGATCCCGTGAAGGGCATGGACTTCATCGATGTCCTGGCGCTGTTCCAGAATGATCCGCAGACCGAGGCCATCTTGATGATCGGGGAGATCGGGGGCACCTCTGAAGAGGAGGCGGCGGCGTTCGTGCGCGCTCACGTCAAGAAGCCCGTGGCCGCCTTCATCGCGGGCCAGACCGCGCCGCCGGGAAAACGAATGGGGCACGCGGGCGCCATCATCAGCGGCGGCAAGGGCACGGCCGGCGAGAAGATCGCCGCCCTGCGCGAAGCCGGCATCGCCATCGCCCCCACCCCAGCCGACCTCGGCAAGACCATCGCCCAGCGAGCGCGGGAGGGCTAGCCCTCCCGCGGGCCCACCCCGTTGACGACGATGCCGGTGCGGCAAAGCCGCACCTCCCGGTGCTTGGACTGGCGTTGTTGTCGTCGGAGCGCGGGCCCACCCCGTTGACGGCGGTGCCGGTGCGGCAAAGCCGCACCTCCCGGTGCTTTCATGGGCGCTGATGTCGGCGGAAACAAGCTGATCGGACATTGATCACGGGTCACGCATCTAGTAATTGCAGGGCGTATGGCAATTGAACGAACTTTCGGAATTGTGAAACCTGACGCCGTGGCCAAGGGCGCCATCGGTGGCGTCATCCAGATGGTCGAGGCAACCGGCCTGCGGTTGCTGGGGGTGAAGCTCTTGAAGTTGAGCCAGGCCCAGGCTGAAGGGTTCTACGCCGTGCACAAGGCGCGCCCCTTTTTCGGAGATCTGGTCCGCTTCATGACGTCGGGTCCCTGCGTGGTGATGGCCATTGAAGGTGAAAATGCCATGGCCCGGTATCGCGAGGCGATGGGTCCCACCGATTCCAAGAAGGCCCCCGAGGGGACCATCCGCGCCAAGTTCGGTACCGACATAGAGAAGAACGCCGTCCACGGCAGTGACGCCGCGGAGACCGCGAAGGCGGAGATCGCGTTCTTCTTCGCCGCTTCCGAGCTGGTCTAGCCGCCCGTCCGGACCCGGCAGGGCATCCGCCTGGACCGGGCGGGTCTGGCCCCTCCCGGCAAAAGACGCGCGGGCCACCGAACCGGCATTCCCCCCTCTCGCCGATTCGGGTACACTAGCCCGCTGAATAATATGTCTTGTCTTGAGCGTTTCTCGCTTCGTTCTCTCTATCTTTGTTGTCTGACCCTGCTGCCAGTGATGGCCGGGTGTCAGGACCGTCCGCCTCATGTCGGCCTGGGCACGGGGATCCTGCAACCGCCCGACGCCGGCAGCACCGGTGGCAGGTCCAGCGGTGGCGCGGGCGGCGGCAGCGGGGGGGCTGGGCTGGGGGGTAGGGGCGGCGGGGGCGGTGGCGTCGGCAGCGGCGGAACCGCCGGCACCTGTGTCCCTCAGGGCAAGGAGACCTGCGGCGATGTCGGCGTCGACAACGACTGCGACGGTGATCCGAACGACGTGGATCCGTCCGAGCTCAACGATCCCGCGAACTGTGGCGCCTGTTTCAACCAGTGCAACCAGCAAAACGCGGAGAACATCCAGTGTCTGAAGGACACCGCGACCGGGGTGGTGGACTGCCACTACACGTGCCTGAGCGGATTCAAGGATCTGGACGGCGATCCCAAGACGGGTTGCGAATGCCAGATCGACAGAGCCATAGAGGTTTGCAACCTGAAGGATGACAACTGCAACGGGGTGATCGACGAAGGCTTCAACTTGATGACCGACGTCACCAACTGCGGGCGCTGTGGCGTCACCTGCAGCTATCCTTTCGCCCAGGCGAGCTGCACCGCGGGGATGTGCGCCAAGGGCGCTTGTCTCGGGGGATTCTTCGACGCGAACAAGAAGGACGCCGATGGCTGCGAGTGTCAGAAGACCAACGGCGGCGTCGAGCTTTGCGACGGGGTCGACAACAACTGCGACGGCGCCATCGACGAGGCGGCCAACATCACCGGACGGCCCACGTGCAAGAGCCAGGGGGTTTGCGCCGGAGTGACCGCGCAGTGCAACGGCACCAACGGCTGGTCGTGCAACTACAGCGCGACCGACTACCAGGCGGTGGAAGACACCGCCAAGGGTTGCGACGCCAAGGACAACGACTGCGATGGTCGCGTCGATGAGGCATTCGACATCGGCCAGGCGTGCGCGGTGGGGACCGGACCCTGCGCGGGGACGGGCGTCTGGGCCTGCGACACCACAGGCGGGAAGCGCTGCAACGGTTCCATGAAGGCGCCCCAACCGGAGATCTGCAACGGGGTCGACGACGATTGCGACGGTAAGATCGACGAGTTGACGTCGGCGGCCGACAAGACCACGGACGACAAGCTGATCTATTTCACGGCCAAGAACGTCACCATGTTCGCGCACGAGGCCACGCGCTACGACGCCACGCTGACCAACGCCGGTTTCGATTCCACACGGCGTCCTTGCTCGGTGGCGGGGAAGCTCCCCTGGGCCAGCATCACCAAGGAAGAGGCCGCCACGGCGTGCGGCCTCATCGGCGCCGGGTGGCGGTTGTGCACGGCGGCGGACTGGGCGGACGCCTGCAATGGAGTCAACAACACGACCTTTCC
>JBDSME010000562.1:0-3490 GCA_039916065.1 Polyangia bacterium | reverse complement strand
GTACGGCGGGAGGCGTTAATTCCGCGCCGGGATCCCGGCGCGCAAACCACTGGCCAACGGCCGGTTTTCCACTAGACTACCGCGCCTTCAAGTTCGTCGCGTCGCGGCCAATTCCGCCGCGAAAAGAAAGGTCCTATGGCGTCTGTCTCGATCGACCAAATCCGCAATTTCGGCATCTCCGCTCACATCGACTCGGGGAAAACCACCCTGTCCGAGCGCATCCTCTTTTACACCGGGAAGATCCACCGGATCGAAGAGGTGAAGGGCAAATCGGGCGTCGGCGCGAAAATGGACTCGATGGACCTGGAGCGCGAAAAGGGCATCACCATCCAGTCTGCGGCCACGTACTGCATCTGGAACAACTTCAACATCAACCTGATCGACACGCCCGGGCACGTCGACTTCACCATCGAGGTGGAGCGCGCCCTGCGGGTGCTCGACGGAGCGGTGCTGGTGCTCTGTGGCACCTCCGGCGTGCAGTCGCAGTCGTACACCGTGGACCGCCAGATGCGCCGCTACAACGTCCCGCGCATCGCCTTCATCAACAAGCTGGATCGCGCCGGAGCCGATCCGGCCCGCGTCACCAACCAGCTGCGCGAGAAGCTGCGCCACAACACCATCACCATGCAGCTCCCCATCGGCGCGGAGTCGAATTTCGAAGGCATCATCGACCTTGTCCGCATGAAGGCCATGTTCTTCGACGGAGACAACGGCGAGGACATCCGCGAGGAGGAGATCCCCGCCGACCGCCTGGAAGAGTGCAAGACCGCCCGTCACGACATGATCGCCAACGTGGCGGATCATGACGATGAGCTGGCCGAGCTGTTCCTGGCGGAGCAGGAGCCCACCATCGAACAGCTCCGCGCCGCCATCCGTCGGGCCACCATCTCCCTGAAGATGACCCCGGTGTTCATTGGCTCGGCCTACAAGAACAAGGGCGTTCAGCTGCTGCTGGACGGCGTGACCCAGTACCTGCCCAACCCCAAGGAAGTGCAGAACATCGCCCTCGATCAGAACAACGGCGAGGCCAAGGTCATCCTGGAGTCCGACATCAAGAAGCCCTTCGTGGGCCTGGCGTTCAAGCTGGAGGATGGCAAGTACGGTCAGTTGACGTACATGCGCGTGTACCAGGGCGCCCTTTCCAAGGGCGACTTCATCGTCAACAACTCGCTCGGCCGCAAGCGGCTGAAGGTGCCGCGGCTGGTGCGCATGCACTCCAGCGAAATGAACGACATCGACAGCGCCTCGGCGGGAGACATCGTGGCGCTGTTCGGCGTGGAGTGCAGCTCGGGCGACACCTTCACCACCGAGGACATCAACTACACGATGACCTCGATGCACGTGCCGGATTCCGTCATCTCCCTGGCGGTGTCACCCAAGGACAAGACCTCGACGTCGAATTTCTCCAAGGCCCTGAACCGGTTCACCAAGGAAGATCCCACCTTCCGGGTTCACCGCGACGAGGAGTCGGCCCAGACCATCATCAGCGGTATGGGCGAGTTGCATCTGGAGATCTACATCGAGCGCATGAAGCGCGAGTACGCCACCGAGGTGATCTCGGGAAAGCCGCAGGTCGCCTACCGCGAGGCGATGAGCCTGAAGTCCGAATTCAGCTACACCCACAAGAAGCAGACCGGTGGTTCGGGTCAGTACGGCAAGGTGGCCGGATACATCGAGCCGCTGCCCGCTGAACACGAGACCGGGTACGAGTTCGTGGACGACATCGTCGGCGGGTCGATCCCGCGCGAGTTCATCCCCGCTTGTGACAAGGGATTCCGCGAAGCCATAAAGAAGGGGCCGCTGATCGGGTTCCCCATCGTCGGCGTCCGTTGCGTCATCAACGACGGTCAGTCACACCCCGTCGACTCGTCCGAAATCGCCTTCCGCACGGCGGCCCTGATGGGTTTCCGCGAGGCCTACGAAAAGGCCAAGCCCACCATCCTTGAGCCCATCATGCGGGTGGAAGTGCAGTTCCCCGAGGAGTTCCAGGGCGCTGTGCTGGGACAGATCAACCAGCGGCGCGGCACCATCATCTCCACGGAGAAGCTGGAAGGCTTCGTTCAGGCGATGGCCGAGGTACCGTTGAACGACATGTTCGGCTACTCGACCGATCTGCGCTCCGCCACCCAGGGCAAGGGCGAGTTCTCCATGGAATTCGCCAAGTACGCCGAAGTGCCAAAGCAACAGCGAGATGCCATGGTGGCCGAGTACCGCTCCAAGCGCGACAAAGAGAACAAGTAGTAACTCAGGGCGCAGCGACAGAAGGAGCGAGGCACATCCGTCCGATGAACCCTCGCCCGCTTGCGGGAGAGCATCTGGGTGAGGGTGAGCCTTGCGAGCGGCAAGGCCCAAATCCGCAAAAAACGCTGGCCCTGCCCGTTGACCTTCCGCCTCGTCGACCTGTCGTCCCGTCAACCCGCCCTGGCCCCGGCGGAGGTACCCCCTGTACCCCCGCCGAAGCCCCCCTACTGTCAGTCCATCTCAGTCACGCACGCGATCGACGACGCCCCCGCGCCGGCGGCCCTGCCCCCGAACCAAGTGGCTACCCTGACAGCCATCTACGCCCCCCCGTTCCCGCCTCCCGCTTCAGCCTCATCGCCTTCAGGTCACAGTAGGAACTGGGACCGCTGAACGGCTATTCCACCGTTCGGCGAAAAAGAAATTTTCATTCCGTATGTGAGTGTATCGAGCCACGGATTTTGGCTCACCGAAAACGGACTTTTGTTGCTGGAGACGTTCGCGAGCGCATTTTTCGTGCGTGCATGTGGGGACGTTGAGCACTCAGTGGGTGCGAGGCCCCCTCAACCCCACCAGTAAGATGCTTTCAGCATCAGCGTATCCGTGGAGCCGCGGTTACCGCCGAGCGCGCCCGCGTCAAGCCGAGGTGCGCCGATAGGAACCACCGTCGGCGTCTGAGCGCGTGTGTAGATCAGAAAAATGATCGAGCCCGTCCGGTATTCCCAGCGCAGCACCGCATTGACGTTCAGAGTCGCCTGCTGCTTGTCTGGCATGCGCCACGACGCAATGGGCTGCAGATCCGCAAGGCGGATCTGGCCGCGGAAGGCCCCTGTCGATAGCCGAAACTGGCTGGGTTCCGAATATTCGGTGGTGGCCAGGAAAAGCTGGCTGTAAAGCTGCAGCGTCAACCGAGTTGTGAGTCCAACGGTGGCGCGCGCCGTCACGCCAATGTTCTTCACGCGTAGGCGGCCGAAATAGTAGAACCGCGGATCTCTTTCGATGAACCGGGGCTCGCCCGTGGCGTAGAGCGCATTGGGAAGAAGCTCAAGCTCGACGCGTGACGAGGCCCGCATCATCAACGTGGCGGCCCCTTGGACTTGCCAGCCGTCGGTAAGGCGCTGGCCTTGCAACCAGATGGTCCCGGTGAACAGGCGCCGCGAATCAGTGCCGGCCCACAGTTCCGTTCCCACCAGGCCGGCGCGCTCCAGAGCGGTGCCGTTTCCGGTTTCTCGATCATCGAAGTGGGGCGCGT
>JBDSME010000561.1:0-11546 GCA_039916065.1 Polyangia bacterium | reverse complement strand
AGCGGCGAATCAGCCGATCCGGCAGCAGATCCGCCGAGGGTTGCATCGCTCCCAGATTGATCAGGTCTCGCCGGTTCCCCTTGAATACAGATCGCTGCGGCGTCCGGCGCGCTGACTCCAGCCGCGCAGCGTTCGAGACGAGGGACGCCCATTGCAGTCCCCCCCGCGTGGGCAGCGCCGGTAATTGCGCCACCGCGCCATCCAGAGAGACGAAGGTGCCTCGACCCACCGTCGAGGTGACGAAACCCGCGGATTCGAGATCGGCATAGGCACGGACGACTGTGTTGCGGTTCGTACCAAGCTCACGGGCGAAGGCCCGAGTGGGCGGGAGCTTGAACCCTGGGGGAAAGGCGCGCCCCTGGATGCGGGCGGCGACCTGATCGAAGAGCTGCTTGTAGCGCGGTTCGACGCTGGCCTTATCGAAGGAAATTCCTGTGGAGCGGCCCTCGGCCGTTTCCCTGTCAGTTTCAATGTGCATGGTGGATAACCTCGATTGGTCCCACCATACGCGCCTGCCAGGACACCAAAAAGGCCCACAATGCGGATTTTCACGGGTCCATAAGGGTCCAATATCCATAAATGTGCGGGTCCTCATACGGTGGCGCGGGACCACCGGTCATCTACAATGACGCCGGTGCGTGATGGTCCCCGCTAAGATCGGCCGCCCCTTTGTGGTTGTGATCGCGTACGCGGCCGCGTCGCTCGCCTACGGCCGCGCATGGTCGGCGGCGCGCTGTGATGGCGCGGAACCGTGGGTGCTGGTCGAACTTCGAGCGGACGGATGGACGGACGCGCAGCGCAGGAACGTGCTTGGTGACCTGCAGAACACCCTGGCCCCGCAAGGCATCGGCGCATGCGCGGGCGCGACGCATCCGCCCGGTCAGCCGCTGGCGACGCTCGCGATCGAGCTGCCGCCCACAGGCAAGGCGATGGTCGACATCGAGGTCCGCGACGCGGTGACCAAGAAGCGGGTGCGTCGCGAGGTCGATCTGACCAGCATCCCCGCCGATGGACGCGAGCTGGCCATCGCCATCGAGACCGACGAGCTTCTCCGCGCGTGCTGGGCCGAGATCGCCCTCGACACCGAACGGTCGCGCGTGGCGGAGCGTCGGGGTGCGGTCGCCGGCAGCGTCGCCGAGGTGCTGACGCCCGCGCGCGTGCAGAACGCCGGTAGCTTCGGCGCCCGCGCGGCAGGCGAGACCTTCCTCGGCGGCGCCACGCTGGTCGGAGCCGATACGTTCGGCCACCTGCACCTGGGTGGGCGGGCCGGGATTGAGCTGGCGGCCGAGATCCGCGCTAGCCCGCCGGTTGCCACCGCCCACGGCCGTGTCGGGGCGCTGGCCGCGGGCGGCGGCATCAGCGTGCTGTTTCGGCTGGCGGGTGGCAATGCGGCGTCGATTGACGTCGGTGTGGGCATCGCCGGCAGCTGGCTGCAGTTCCGAGGCGAGCCCTCCTCCGGGTCCAGGTCGTCGGCCTACGACAACCTGCTTCTGGTCAGTCGCGCGCGCGTGCTCGGACGCCTGGCGCTCGGGCGCTGGATGCACGCGGCGCTCGGGGTTCAGGCCGGCGAGACGCTGGTCGGCGTCGCGGCGCGCGACTCGGGCCAGGTCGTGCGATCGGCGAGCGGGCTCGCGCTGGGGGCGACGCTGGGACTGGAGACGCCATGACCAGTAACGGGCGGCGTGCCAGGGTCGAGATCAGGTTGAAGGCGATGTCTGCCGTCGTGGCGTCTCCGGCGTTCGCGGTCGTGTTCTTGCTGGTCGGCGCCGGCGCGTGCACCCGTGCCGGTGATGTGCTCGGGCCTGCGGGAGTCGTGGTACTTCATGCGAGCGCGGTGCGCCTGGCGACCGGCGACGTTCACGCGTGTGCTGTGGCGGGTGGCGCGCTCTCCTGCTGGGGCAATGACGTCGATGGACAGCTCGGAGCTGACGCGGGCCCCGCGGGGGCGCAGCGTCGGGTCAACGTCCCGGGGACCTGGCTGGCACCCGCGGCGGGCAGCCACCACAGCTGCGCGCTGGCGACCGACGGAGCGGTGTCGTGCTGGGGGGCGAACGACAAAGGACAGCTGGGCGTCGGCGACCTGGTGGCGAGCAGCAGCCCCCGCCCGGTCCCATTGCCGGCGGAAGCCATCGAGCTGCGCACCCGGTTCGAGTTCACGTGTGCGCTGCTGACCGACGCGAGCCTGTGGTGTTGGGGCCTCAACTGGGAGGGCCAGCTCGGGCAGGGGGATCAACACCCCGGCACCGATCGATCCTCACCGGTGCAGCTGGGCAGCGAGCACGACTGGGTCTACGTAGGCACCGGGCAGGGACATGGCTGCGGAATCCGTGCACCGGGCGCGCTCTATTGCTGGGGACGCAACACCGATGGCCAGCTGGGGCAAGGCTCGACCCAGCAGCCGCAGGTCCGCGCGCCGGTCCAGGTCGGCACGGACAGCGACTGGGTCGAGGTGGCATGCGCTCAGAGTGCCACCTGCGCGCGCAAGCGTGACCACAGCTTGTGGTGTTGGGGCACCATGGGCAGCGGCGCCCTGGCCGTGGGTGACGTCGCTCCGCGTTTGGTCGCGACGCGCGTGCCGGTCTACACCGACTGGATGTCGGTCGCGATGAGCGCGTTCCACACCTGCGGACTGCGGACAGGCGGCCAGATCTGGTGCGCCGGGCGCAACACCGAGGGCCAGCTCGGCTCTCTCGATATGCGCGACGCGATCCCGACCATGCTGCTCGCCGACCCCGACCCGGGGTGGGTCGAGGTGGACGCGGGGCACTTCTTCACCTGCGCCCGCAAAGCCGACGACAGCGTCTGGTGCACCGGCCAAAACAGTGACGGCCAGCTCGGCGCTGATCCCGCAACGCTCGCCCGCAGCAGCGTGTTCGTACGGGCGCACTGAGGTCCCCCCTACTTCAAAAACGGTAGGTAGTCGCTGGCCATCTGGAAGTAGCGCGAGCTGGTGTCGCCATAGTGCTTCGCGTAGGGCGGCGTCCAGCTCTCCTTGGTCAGGAATGGGACGCCATAGCCCTTGTTGCCCCAGCGCTCGAACTCGACCGGCGGCACGCGCATGGCCTGCAACGCCGTGGCAAGCCATTGATTGTAGAGCAGGCCCAGCGTCTGCTTGCCGCCCGCGCCGGGATCGAACTCCGAGCTCTTGTTACCCATCCGCCGGTAATCGCAGTAGAGGCCGGTCTTGAGCGCGCCTGCTCCGCTGCCAAAGGTAACGACAGGAACCGAGACCGATCCGTGGGTCTCCATGCCGCACTCCTGGGTCCACACCAGGAGCGAGTTGTCGAGGTAGGTGACGCCGGGCGCCTCCTCGATCGACAGACGCTTGGCCATGTCGACCAAGACGCCCGCGAAGAAGCGCTGATACGACTGAACCAGCTGCGCCTGCTTGTCGGCGAGCTGCCACTGGTGCGCCACCTCTCCGTGCCAGTCGCCGCCATACGCGACGAACTTGGACGTCTCGCCGTAGGCGAGGACCGCGATGCGGCTGGTGCCGCACATGAACGCAACCGCCGCGACCTCGTTGTAGAGCGACACCTGGCGCGCCGCTTCGCTCGGCGAGTTGCCGTTGTGCGTGTTGGCGTCATCGGTCGGCTTTGTGGTCGCCGAACACGTGGCCACGCCAGTACCGACGTTGACCTTGCGCTGCAATTCGGCGATGCGCGCGATGTGGTCATCCAGGCGCTGGCGGTCCGACGCCGACAGGCGGGTGTTACCGTTGCGCAGCCGTTTGTAGCTGTCCAGCACGCGGTCCACGATGGGCTTGCGCGGTGCCGCCCCCGCCCCCGCTGTCGACGGTGTGGTGAAGATCCGGTTGAACAAAGACAGGGAGCTGGCGGTGCCCGCGACGTTGTCGATCTTGCTCGACGCCGATGGCATCGAAGGGTCGGAGTAGTTCCAGGACACCGGGCGGATGCCCATCACCAGCGCCCGCTCCCGGATGCCCGAAAGATTCGGATAGAACGAGGGTGACCAGGCCATGATCTGGTCGATGGTTGGCCGCGGGCTCGACTGCACCGCGAAGCCATCGCCGCCGTTGGCGTCGTTGCGTGCGTAGTTACCGAGGTGCAGGCCGGTGTTGTGCGCGATGTAGAACGGGACATCGAGCCCGTAGAGCACGTTCATCTTCGACACCAGCGCCGGCGTCAGATCGGACGACGGCGCCCGTAACACCGAAGACAGAACCGAGTCCGACCCTTGTGTCGTGGCCTTCAGCGCGCCCGAGCGCACGGCATGATCGCTGAACAGCGCGGTGCTGTTGGTGAGCATCGATTGCGCCGGAAACATGCTCGACTCGAACGCCCCGCCGTGATCCGTGGTGACCCAGTAAATGCGCGGCAGTCGCGCGACAATCGGATCGGCGCCGTAGGCAGGCCTGGTCAGCAGCGACGGCAACAGCGGCAGGGCGACCACGGTCCCGCAGGCGCCCCTCAGCACCATTCTCCGGGAAGGATTGATGATTCGCTTCAGCATGGGGCCTCTCTGCCTAGAACGTCCGTCGCCGAAACTGGGGCGACAGCAGCGTTGCGGTGAACAGATCTGTCAGCTTGCCGCCGGTGTTCGCAAGGGCGCGGCGCCCATCCTCGAGCGCGCAGCCGTCGGCGGCAGGATCTTCCCAGCGCCCATAGGTGAACCGGAAGAAATTGCGGGCCAGGCAGGATTCGACCTGACCGCTGGCGCCAATCTGGGTCATGAGCTCCGCTGGCGTCGCTACTGGGGTCGCATCGCCGGCGCGCACGTGTGGGACCGTCGCGGTGTCGACGGCCTTTGCGCCGGTTTCCTTTCCCGCGGCGTCGAATAGCCGCTGCGTGGTCCGGAAGCGGCCGAGCGCATCGAAACCCTCGGTCGCGAAGCCAAGCCCGTTGATCAGGGTGGCGTGACAGCCCGCGCAGGTCGTGCCGGCCATCTCGGTCAGCGCCTCGACGCTTTCCCGCGTGGTCATGTTCGGGCCCAGCATCGGCGGCTTGGCATTGACCCCGGGCGGGGGAGGCGGAATGTCGGTGCATAGGATGTTCTTGCGGATGAACACCCCTTTCATGATAGGGCGCGTGTTGGCGCTGCCGGTCGAGAGGAAGAGACCGCGCGTGAGTAGGCCAGGGCGCTGGCCCGCTGGCAGCGCGGGCGGCGCGGAGGTGCCGTTCCATGCCGCCACGCCATACAGCGTGGCGAGACGCGCGTCCCTGGCGAACGACAGCTCGTTTGTCAACAACTCGGTTATGCCCGACGGTTTCGTCCAGGTCGCATAGTCAGCCAAGCCGAGCACGTCGTCGATCATTGCTTGACGTAGGCTTGCGTTGGGGAGATCGCCGCCGGCGAAGGCCTTGAACACCACGTCTTGGTTCTTCGCGTCGAGCGCGGGCAAATCTTCGACCTTCAGCCAGTCGGCGAAGAATTCGTCGATCGCGGGGCGCACGCGTGCGTCGCCCATCAGGCGCGCGACCTCGGCGCTGTACGTGGCGGCGTTCATCAGGCTGCCGTCGGCCGCCACCGCCAGCAGCGCGTCGTCGGGGGCGGTCTGCCACACCTGATATGAGAGCCGCGACGCGAGCTCGTAGGGCGAGACGTCGTAGGTGTTGGTCTGGCCACTGACGGCGGTCCCGCCGTGCTCGACGAAGTACATGAACTCTGGCGCCGTGAGAAAGACGCCGATCAGATCGGCATACGACGCCGCGCTGGCGGTGGTGCTGGCCCCGTACGCGCTGGTGTAAAACGTGACCTCGTCAGCGGTCAGCGGCCGGCGTAGCGCGCGGGCGCCGAACCTCTTGACGAACGCGTCGAGACAGCCCGCGTCGTTCGCGGTGCTGGTGTCGGTCGCGCACGCCCCCACGGTGGTCCCGAAACGCGCCGTCGTCGTCAGCGCCGCACCCACCGCCACCGCGACATCGTAGGTGGCATCGACGTGCGTCTGTTGCAGCGTCTGGTCCAGCCGTCGGTAGCTGCCGTGCAGATCCTGCGGCACCGCTTCGCGCCGGTCGGCGGGCAGTGCGGCGAGCGGCGTGGCGAGCTCCGTCATGATCGTCTTGCCGCTGGTGGCGCCGGATGCCCACGCCACCAGATCCGCGATGGTGTTGCGATACTGCGCCATCGTCAGCCGACGCAGAGCGCTCTCGGGCGGGTGGACGTTGGGGTCACACGCGAACGTCGGCGGCGTGAACGTGGGGCCACCGGCGCCCGCGGTTCCCGCCGAGCCTCCCGTACCGGTTGAACCGATCGAACCGGTCGAGCCTGTCGAGCCCGTCGAGCCGGACGAGCCCGTCGCTCCGGTGCCGCCGGCCACGTTTCCCGACCCGGTGCCGGTCGACCCGCTGGTGCCGTCGGGGATGGTGCTGCCAGGGTCGCCCACCGTGCCCGTGCACGCCGCGATCATCGCGAAACTGGCGATGGCGAGCGCGGCGCCACGGGCACGGCGGACGTGGGGGGGAGCGGGGGGCTGAGCGTTCGAACGCATCTGAGAAGTACGAACCCCGACCATCCGCAGACGGTCCACGGTCCTGTCGTCTCCGCCGCGGCGCATGGGGCAATGAACCGTGGACGCCCCTTCGCGGTTCATACCAGCTACCAATGCCAATTCCCTCTGCCCCGAATCGTGGCGTGACGTGCGTGGCGTTCTTGACGCTGGCCGGATGCACGGGCGCCCTGGCCCCAGACGGTGCCAGCGGACCGGGGGGCGGTGGCCACAGCAGCGGCCGTTACGGCGACGGCAACGGCTACGGCAGCGGCGGCCACGGATCGACCGCGTCCGCCGGAGCAACGGTGTCAGGCACCGGCGGTGGCCCAGGCCCGCAAACCACGGGGCAAGGGGGCGATAGCGATGGCGCCGGGGCGGCCGGCGGCGTCGTTGGCGGCGCGGTTGGAACCGGCGGTGGCGCAGCTGGAACCGGTGGCGGGGGGACGAGCGGCGCCGAAATTGGCGGGGGCGGGGGCGGCGGCGCCGGCGCGACTGGCGGCCGTGGCACCGGCGGCGCGACCGGTGGTGGCGCGGGCGCCGGATCAGCCGAGATCCCGGCGGGTTGGGTGCCGGCGCTGGTTGGCGTTGGCTACGGCGGCATCCGCATCGTGTCGCGCGATGCGGGCAGGACGTGGGGCGATCGGGCCTACGAGACCGCCAACGGCGGCGACGACGACGTGCTGCTACGCGCGGTGATATATGGAAAAGGTCTGTGGGTCGCGACTGGCTGGAAGCTCATGACGTCCACCGACGCCGTTCGCTGGACCGATCACGGCAAGCTCGCCGAAGGACCTATCCCCGCATGCGGGATCGTCGAGGGACTGGCGTACAAGGACGGCACGTTTTACGCCGCCTGCACGCAGTGGGACGCGCCCGTTGCCGTGTTTCGCTCCCCCGACGGCCTCAAGTGGACCAAACACGCCGACATTGGCGGCAAAGGCGACATCGGCGGCCACGTCTTTCTGACCTACCGCGACGCCATGTTCGTCGTCTATGGAGACACCAAGACCAGCTTCAAGTCGACAGATGCGCTCACCTGGACGGTCATGCCAGGCGTCGAGCAGGCCACCTACTGCGACGGCGCGTTCAAGAGCGGCAAGGCCTGCCTCGACGCGGCGTGGTTCGACGGCGTGTGGCTGCGCGCCGACTGGCAGGGGGGCATCTCGCGCTCCACCGACGGCAAGACCTTCGGCCGCGCGTATCTCGACGACCAGAAAAACACGCTCTACCAGAGCCGCGCTCTCACACCCGGCTACGTTCCTCCCAGGTGACCGCCGGCGCAGCGTACTGCGCCGGGGGTTCCTGATGTTATTCACAGGCGGCCGCGACGGTCCGGCGGTGGACGCCGCGCGGGAACTCGACCAGATACTGGTCGCGGGCACGAACGCAGGCGGTCAGATCCTGGGCGCCCGCGTTGGCGGCGACCAGGCGGGCCATCGCGTCCTCGCGGAATTCGGATCCGGGCGCCAGCGCCACCGCGCGCTCGAGCGCCCGCGCCGCTCCGCGCAGATCGCCCAGGCGATCCATGCGCAAACGGCCGAGCTCGAATGCCGCCAGGCCCGCGCGCCCATCGCCAGGGAACTCCGTGAGCAACATCTGGTAGGTGTCGGCGGCGTCCTCGATTCGACCGCGGCGCCACTGATCGCGCGCTCGTCTGAACAGCTCGCGCGGGCCTGTGACATGGGGAGCCTTGGTCGGGACAACCGATCGCGCGCCGCTATCCCGCGGTGAGGAGGCCACGGTCGGGGGCGCGGGGTCAGGCGCTGCTCTCGTCGTGGGCGGGCCGTCTGCCGCCGCTTCCTCACGCGTCTCGCCGAACGGCCGCGTGCTGACGACCTGCGACCAGGTCCGCCCTGTCTCGATGCGCACGGCCTCCGCGGCCGGGCCGGCGCCGCGCACTTCCACCACACCACGCTCGACCCGCACCTCCACGCGTGCCGAGGCGCGATCGTGCTCCGTCGTCACCGAGAACCGCGTGCCGACCACGCGCACCTCGACCCCGTCGGCCATGACCACGAACGACCGTCCGGGCCGGTGGGTCACGTCGCAGCTCAACCGACCGCGCTTGAGGAAAACCTTCACCACCGATGGCGTCCTCTCGCCGACCTCGACCCGCGAAGCCGGTTCCAACTTGAGCTCGGATCCGTCGACCAGCCTGACCGACAGCGCGTCGGCTCCGGTTTCAAGGCTGGCGCCTTCCCACGCCGCCGATGCGACCTCGCCGCCGTGTCCCAGCCGTCCCGCCCCGACCGCAATCGCGACCACCGCCGCGCCTCCCGCGCACAGGACGACCCCGGCCACCAGCCACGGCCGCCGCAGAGCCGGACGCAGATTCGGCCGCAGAGTTGGGCGCGGAGTTGGTCCTGGGCGCGCCTGGCTCAGCCGCGCGGAAACACCGCTCCACAGCCGTTCTACGCGCGACTCGGAAAGATCCACGGCGACGTGGGACGCCGGCCTTTCGTCAACGTCGTCGTTCAAGCTCTTCCTCCGCCGTCTTCAATCGCCGCTTCACTGTCGACATCGACAAGCCCATATAGTCCGCAATCTGCGGAATCTCCATCCCATCCACCCGGCGCAATACCAGCGCGATTCGCTGCTCTGACGGCAGGCTCGCCAGCACCCCGTACACCCGCCGCAGCTCCACGACCACCTCGCCCGGCGCGGTCGGCGACGCGATCGACAGGTTGTCGATTGATTCGGGTGTGCGCAGCCCGAGCCGGCTCAGCAACTTCTGTCGGCGAAGGCGCTTGCCGACCGCGTGAACGACGATCGAGCCCAGCCACGCGGCGAACGCCTGCGGATTTTGCAGAGTATGGAGACGTTTCAACGCTTGCACGAAGCAATCCTGTACCAGGTCGTCGACGTCGCCATCGTGCGGTAGCAGCCGGTGCGCCAGGCCGATCGCCATGCGCGCATGGCGGCGAAACAGCACTTCTTGCGCCCAGGTCTCGCCGCGACGAGCGGTCATGACGAGCTCTGCATCGCTCGGCCCGGCTGCCGATCTGGTTGGCGATCCGCTCTGCGCGGGCATCATTCCGTCCACATTGCATGATATCTGCCCAGCTGGCACTCCCGGAGGCACCCCATGCGAGTGGACCGCATTATGATCGCACCGCCCGCCGAGTATGTACCCCGAAGGGGGCGGGAAGGTTCATCTCGCAGCCGCTATGCGGCAATCGACAGGAGGTTGACCACTGGTGCGCGGGCCTCCCGCGGACGTGACGACCATCAGGATCGGCGCAGGGACCACCCGCGGTCGCAACGCTCTATCTATACTGTCGCTACATCTTGCGGCCGCGATGCCATCTCGCCAAGCCTGTGCCTCACCGCCGGCTGGGGGACCGGGTCCTTCTGCTGGGGTGCAAGTGGTCAGGGCGCCTCGGCCACCCACGGAATCATGGTGTCGGCCAGGCATTCGGGGCAGTAGCCCCGTTGCGCGTCCTGACGATGGCAGACGCGGCAGACAAAACGTGGCGGATCCCCGTCGCGTTCGCGTTTGGGCTGCTCGCGCTGGACCTTTCGTTCCGCTTCGCGCCGCTGCGCCTGCACCGGATCAACGATCTTGAGCAAGCTCTCGACGATCGACATACCCCTCCAAGTTAGCACGCGCCGCCTGCGCCCCAAACGGCGCGGCACCCCGGCGTCGGCGGCTTGGCTAGGAAGTACGGGCGTTCCCATTTGTCGCGCCATCCTCGGAAGTTCGGGCCTTCAGACATCAGAATGATTGGAATATTCTCTTCGCCAGCATCATGTAAGAGCTTGGAATGACGATAAGCTTGAAGGATGTCAGGGCGAGCTCTTTAGGCTTCAACCATGGATGGTAGCTGGGTTGGTCCAGTCGAGGCTTCGGCGGAACCACATCACCGCATCCTCACTGTTTGCGGAGGAACGAACAGGGGGGCGAAGGCTCAGGAGAACCAAGACACCTTCGTCGTCACCGATCTGCGCTCCCGCCAGATCACCCGGCCGTGCATTCGCACCGAGGTGTTGGTATCACGAGCAGGGGTGCTGATGCTGGTGTGCGACGGGGCGGGAGGTCCCGCAGCCGGGAGCGTGGCGGCACAGTTGGCGGCCGCCGCGGTCAAGAGGGAGCTGGAGGCCGAGGGTGACAACGTCAGTCGTGCTCCGGGGCACGCGCTGACCCACGCGCTCGCCGAAGCCAATGAAGCCATTTTGGACGAGGCGCAGGTGTACCCTGAGAAGCGAGGAATGAGCGCCACCTGTACCGCAGCCATCCTGTCCTGGGATCGGTTGGCGGTCGCCCAGGTGGGAGACTCCCGGGCCTACCTCGTTCGCAAGGCGCGGCTCCACACGCTGACACGCGACCAGACAGTGGCCTCCGAGCTCCTGGACGCAGGGATCTTGAGGCCTGATCAGATCGAGACCTTTCGATACGGCCACGTACTGGCGCAGGCGTTGGGAACCGACGAGAACGTCGATCCCGTCATCAGCAGCGTAAACCTACGCGAAGGCGATCGGGTGTTGTTGTGCTCCGATGGGCTGCACCGCGCGATCTCGGATGACGCCATCGGCATCATCTTGAATCACGCGGCAGACGCAGCCGCCGCCTCGAAGGCCCTGATCGCCGCGGCGCTGGCCGCGGGGGGCCCGGACAACATCACGGTGGTGGTCGCCGACTGCGGCCCCCTGAAGGCAAGGGCAGCCAAGCTACAACTCGCTTCGGCTGGCGCCCTCGCAGAAGATTAAGGGATGCCAACGCTGCCCGGCGGCGCAGACGCCAGGCGCTCTCCACCGTCTCAGAAGATGTAGAACAGGCCGAGCTGTTCGCGCCAATCGTGACCCTTCGAGCCGTCCAGATACTTCTGCTCCGCGTACGAAACCTCGAAGCCGATGCGGGCGGCGGCGTTCACGTCCCAGAACAGGTTGACGTCTGCCCAGTCCGACTGGTCGAACACCGACGCCCTGCCCGGGAACAAATCCTTCGCGTTCTTCGACTGGAGGTGCGTGTAATTGGCCGAGATCCAGGCGCACCCGCAGGGGATGTAGTACTGCAGGCCGCCCATATAGGAAAGCCAGTCGACCGTGTGCAGGGTGTAGCCGGCGTCGTAGACCACGATGCCGGGGTCGATATTCGGAG
>JBDSME010000560.1:0-4420 GCA_039916065.1 Polyangia bacterium | reverse complement strand
AAGGGCGCGCCCTTGCGCATCGCCTTTTCCGACTGGCCGGGCTGGACCGCGTTCGAGATCGGCATCGAGAAAGGTTGGTTCAAAGACGCTGGCGTGGACGTGGAGTTCTCGTGGTTCGAGTACACGCCCTCCATGGAAGCGTTCGCCGCTGGCAAGGTCGACGCAGTGATGATGACCATGGGTGACGCCCTGGTGACCGGCGCGCCAGGCGCTCGCAGCGTCGCCATCCTGGTGACCGACTACAGCAACGGCAACGACATGATCGTGGCCAAGAAGGGGATCCCCTCGCTGAAGGCCCTGAAGGGAAAGAAGGTGGGCCTGGAGATCGGCCTGGTCGAGCATCTGATGCTGCTGAAAGGGCTGGAGAAGGCCGGCATGAAGGAGAGCGACGTCAAGCTGATCGCCGTCCCCACCCACCAGACCGCACAGTCACTGGCGTCCGGTGATGTCGACGCCATCGGCGCCTGGCAGCCCAACGCCGGTCAGGCCCTGAAGGCGGCCCCGGGATCCAAGGCGATCCTCACCAGCAAGGATCTGCCCGGGCTGATCTACGACCTGGTGTGCGTCAGCCCCAAGAGCCTGGCCCAACGTCGTGCTGACTGGGTGAAGGTGGTCAAGGTGTGGAACAAGATTGAAGCCTTCGTGACCGATCCCGCGCACCGCGAGGAGGCCGTGAAGATCATGGCGGCGCGCGCCGGTGTCCCGGCCGACGAGTACGGCAAGTTCTTGCCGGGCACGCGCTTCC
The DNA here is from genome assembly GCA_039916065.1 of Polyangia bacterium. GTDB lineage: Bacteria > Myxococcota_A > Polyangia > Fen-1088 > Fen-1088 > FEN-1088. The sequence goes on along the minus strand of JBDSME010000560.1, from coordinate 3,675 downwards.
TCTCGCCCAAGGAGGCGCTGGCGCGCTTCGAGAAGAAGGACGGCCTCGATTCGCTGTACGGCAGCGGCAAGGTGGCCGATACCTTCAATGTCGCAAACAAGGTGTACGCCAAGTCCCAGAACGTGGACGACTATGTCGACGCTTCGCTTTCCAAGGAAGCGGCCAAGTAGAGGCGGAGCCGACGCCGATCCGACTAGAGAGCAAAGCCGTGATCGTCACCAGCAAACGCCGGCCCTGGCTGCGGATCCTGGGCCGGGTGTCGCCGCGAAAACGGGCGGCGCTGGCGGTATTGTCATTCTTGATACCGCTGGCGCTCTGGTGCGCCACCAGCTACGTCCCCTTCATCTGGCACCCCATGATCCGCGTCGACGACGCGGGAGACGCGAGCTGGTTTTCCGCCGGTGAGCTGGTCGATGGCGACGCCTTCGCCGAGGAGAACGCCCGCATTGCCTCCGAGCACGGGCACGCGGCCGCGGGGAGGCGTGCCAACCCGGTCTTCCTTCCGGCGCCGCACCAGGTGGTGCGGGCCTTGATAACCGGCTTCACCACCGCTCCGGCTCGGCCCGAGGAGCCCTGGCTGCATCAGGCGCTCTGGCACAGCATCACCATCATCTTCTGGGGCTTCCTGGTGTCGTCGCTGCTGGGATTCCCGCTGGGCATCCTGTGCGGCGCGCTTCCCGGACTGGCCCGCATGACCGAGCCGTTTATTGAATTTTTCCGGTATCTGCCGGCGCCGGCGTTCGGGGCGCTGGCGGTGGCGGTGCTGGGCATCAACGACGCGCCCAAGGTGGCCATCATCTTCGTGGGAACGTTCTTTCAGCAAGTGCTGGTGATCGCCAACACCACGCGCCGGATAGACGCCGGGTTGCTGGAAGCGGCGCAGACGCTGGGGGCATCGCGCCGCCATCTGCTGTTCCGGGTGGTGCTCCCGGGGATCATCACAGAGGTCTACACCGACATGCGGGTGCTGCTCGGTTGGGCGTGGACCTACCTGATCGTGGCCGAGCTCATCGGGGTCAGCTCCGGGATAACGTTCTTCATCAATCAGCAGGCGAAGTACCGGGCCTACGACAAGGTGTTCGCGTCGATCATCTTGATCGGGTTGATCGGCCTGGGAACGGACGTTTGCCTGGCCCGGTTGGGCAAGCACCTCTTCCCCTGGCTCCCCGCGGCGCACGTACGCGGTCGCCGTCGCGCCAACGCTCACGAGGTGGTGGGCGCGCCTGGCTTGATTCCGATGGTGGCGGCGACGGAGGTGGACGACCTCGCTCCTGACCTGTCCGGTGCGCGCGCTGATTCGCCGGTGGTCGCCGCGCCTGAAGAGGCGGTCTCCGCGTGATGGAGACCCTGGCGCTTCCCAGTTATCGCCAGCAGTCGCCGGCCGTCAGCGACCGATTTCGTCGCCTCAAGGAACGGCCGGTGATCCTGGACGTTCGCAACCTGGGCAAGACCTTCGAGGGGCGCGCCGGGTCGGTGGTGGCGCTGGACCGGATCAGCTTCCAGGCGCACCGGCGCGAGTTCCTGTGCGTGATCGGCCCGTCGGGCTGCGGAAAATCCACGCTGGCGCGGATCATCGCCGGTCTGGACGCTCCCAGCAGCGGGCAGATGCTGCTGGATGGGAAGGCCATCGACGGGCCGGGACCGGACCGGGGAATGGTCTTTCAGACCTACACCCTCTTTCCGTGGCTGACGGTGAAGCACAACATCATGTTTGGTCCCCAGGTGTCGCGCGGCCTGGCGGGGTCGACGGCGGAGGCCGAGGCCGAGGAGTGGATCGAGGTGGTGGGCCTTTCTCGGTTCGCGGACTCTTACCCGCACCAGCTTTCGGGGGGAATGAAGCAGCGGGTGGCCATAGCGCGGGCCCTGGCCAATCGCCCGCGGATCCTGTTGATGGACGAGCCGTTCGGGGCGCTGGACGCGCAGACCCGCGCCCAGATGCAGTCGTATCTGCTGCAGATCTGGAAGCAGGTGGACATCACCATTGTGTTCATCACCCACGACCTGGACGAGGCGGTATATCTGGCCGACCGGGTGCTGGTGCTGGATGCCCACCCCGGGCGGGTGCGCGAGTTGATGGAGGTGCCGGTGCCTCGGCCCCGCACGCGCGAGCAGTTCGTGTCGCCGGAGTTCATCGCCGCGCGCCACCATCTGGAGGAGCTGATCCATCCCCCGGCATCCATCGAGACCGAACCCTTACCTATCGCCCGCATGACGGTGGTAGGAGATGACGTCGAATGAAACGCCCCCGCGCCGCCAAGAAATCTCCCCGATCGAAGCCGCCCTCACGCAAGGTGGCCCGCAAAGTGGTCAGCAAGGTGGCCAGCAAGGTGGTGCTGGAGGAGACCTTGCGGCCCGGACAGGGGTGGTCGCGCCGGCTGGCCCGCGGGCAGATCCTGCGCATCATCGATGGCACCGGCCGGGCGTGCGTATCGGCGCTGTTCTACAATTCCCGCGATCCGGTGGAACGGTACAACATGGCCGACACCCTCAAGGCTCAGTACACCGCGTTCTTGACCGCGGGACGGGTGTTGTATTCGGACATGGGGCGCGTGCTGGTGTCGGTGATCGCCGATAGCTGCGGCTGGCACGACACCATCTCGGGGTGTGGGGATGCCGCCAGCAACGAGGCACGTTATGGCGCCGGCCCGTACCAGGAGTTGCGCAATGACTTTCATCGCAACGCCCGCGACAACTTCGTGGTGGAGTTGTCGAAGCGCGGGATGGGGAAGCGGGACCTGGTGGCGAATGTGAATTTCTTCGTGCGCGTGTCGACTGATGACGAGGGAAAAATTGGGTGGAGCGCAGGGAATTCCCAGGCCGGCGCCTATATCGACTTGCGGGCGGAGATGGACACCCTGGTGGTGCTGTCGAACACGCCGCATCCGCTGGACCCCCAGCCGGAGTACGATCCGCCCCCGGTGGAGCTGTCCATCCGCCAGGCGGCGCCGTCCGAGCTTGCGGGGCCGCGTGACCTCTGTCGGATCTCCCGGCCAGAGAATGCCCGCGGCTTTGACCTGACCGAGGCCTACGCGCGCGAGCTGGCGGCGGGGGTGTCATCATGACGGCGGCGGTGGTGGAGACGCCTTTCGTGCTGAAGGAGAGCGCGTTGCGCGAAGCCGACGCCGTGCACGACGAGGTGCTGCCGGCGGGGCGCGGCTGGAGTCATCCCATCGCCGCGGGCCAGACCTTGCGCATCGTGGATCTGGAAGGGAACCAGGCGGTGGACACGTTGTTCTACAACAACCGCCACTCCGCGGAGCGTTACAGCGCGGTCGACACCATCCGCGAGCAGGGGAACATCTATCTGACCACCGGGACCACGCTGCTGTCGAACGAGAGGCGGCCCATGCTCACCATCGTGGCGGACACCTGCGGCCGTCACGACACCCTGGGCGGGGCCTGCTCGGCGGAGAGCAATCAGGTGCGCTACGCCCTGGACAAAAAGTATATGCACAACTGCCGCGACAGCTTCCTCCTGGAGCTGGATAGACTGGGGCGCGGCATGGGGAAGCGCGACCTGCCCAGCAACATCAACTTCTTCATGAACGTTCCGGTCACGCCGGCGGGCGGGCTGTCGTTCGCCGACGGGGTGTCCGGCGCCGGGCGGTATGTGGAGCTGCGCGCGGAGATGGACGTGCTGGCGCTGATCTCGAACTGCCCGCAGCTCAACAACCC
>JBDSME010000559.1:0-9382 GCA_039916065.1 Polyangia bacterium | reverse complement strand
CACCCTCAATCAGTGCCTCGACGCCGCCATAGCGGAGGCCGTTTCGGAGTACAGCCGCGGCCGCGACCACGACGTCAGCGAGCGCAGCACGGAGCGGCTGGGGGTCCTGTCCCACGAGCTCCGCAACCACTTGTCGAGCGCAATGCTCGCCTTCGAGATCCTGAAGAAGGGTCAGGTCGGGATCAGCGGCAGTACCGGCGCGGTCCTGGAGCGAAGCCTCCTCGGATTGCTGAATGTCGTCGACCGCGCGCTGTCCGAGGTTCGTCTCGAAGCGGGCATTCAGCGGCGGGCGCTCGCCCGGGTGGCGGCGGTGGTCGAAGAGGTCGAGGCAAGCGCCATGATCGAGGCCAAGTCGCGTGGTCTCACACTCACGGTGCTACCGGGAGATTACGACCTTTTGGTGGAGGTGGATCGTCACCTCTTCGCCTCGGCGCTCTCCAACCTCTTGCAGAACGCCATCAAGTTCACGCCGCGCGGGGGCCGCGTTTGCATGGCCGTGCGCACGGCAAAGGGCCGCGTGTTGATCGAGGTCAGCGACGAGTGTGGCGGTCTTCCCGGCGGCAAGACCGAGGAACTGTTCCTCCCGTATGCCCAGAAGCACCCCGATCGCAGCGGCCTGGGACTGGGCCTGTCCATCGCCCGGCAATCCGTGCAAGCGAATGACGGGACACTGAGTGTTCGGGATCTTCCCGGCCATGGCTGCGTCTTCACCGTGGACCTGCCCACCGCCGCGCCACGGACGCCGTGACGCTCCACCAGCGGTTGGCCCTTACTTGGCGTCGACAAAGCTTGTCAAAACAAATGCGATGGCCGGCGGCTTCTAGAGGCCCTCGTCGAGTTTTCGCGCGCTCAACCGTGAACATTCGGTGACGGGCGGTGCTCCAAGCAGGTAACTGGAAATGGAGGCCCGCTTGAAGAATCTGCTGCTGATGATTCCGTTGTTGATGGCGACGACCGCCGGCTCGGCCGGCGCCGCGGGCACGGGTGGGGCGGCGGGGATGCCCGTCGGTGGCAGCGGAGGGGCGGCGGTCCAGCACCCCGCCTGCGACGGGATCGGGTGGAAGACTGAGAACGCCTTCTACAATACGGACCGGGTTCAGGTTCCGACCGAGTATGACTTGCAGGCCGATGACGCGGGCAGCGTCCATTTGGTGGCCCGTGTCTCGCTGGCCGGAAACAATGCTACCGCTTACCTGCGCTGCCTGAGCGGAGGAAATTTCGAGTGGCCGATGACGTTCGTTGTTCAGGGCGCCGCGGCCACTCCGCGCGTGGGCATCGAACCGAATGGGCGCGCCCACGCCGCGTGGACCGGGTCGGGAGCGAACGACAACATTTATTACGATGTCATGAGCGACACGGGCGGATGGAACGTGCCGGGCACTCGGCAATTTTGTAAGCGAGTTTGCGGAACATTTTCTATCGGCCAATGTGACGCGAAGGCAAACGCGTCTTGTCCTGCCTATAGACATAGACTCACCAAGGTTCGTGCTGCGCGCGTAACGAATACCCCCCGGTTTGGGCTGAACGCCACGTAAACAACGCCGCTTGAGCCGACCGAAAGCGTCGTGCCGTGGTTCACGAATCCCAGCGCGTGGACCGGCCTGGTGGCACTCACTATTGTTGTGCCCTATCGACCGGCGGCTCCGCGCGGGGCAGCGCCTCTGCGAATGACCTCAGACTTGATCCGGCGCTACTCGGTATCAATCTGAACGTACTGGCCGCTCATCACCGATCCCGAAACTCCCGGCGCCATCTTCGGAGGGTTGTTCACGGTGTTGGAGATTGCGTGGGCGTTTCCGTCGTGGACGTCGAGGGTCACAACGGATCCGCCGCCGATCATTATCGTCTGCGGGTAGTCGATCAACTGGACGATGTGTGAAAGTCCCGCCGTGAAGATGTTGAGGTAATAGTGCTGGTTGGGGACGGTGGTGGTGAGTCTCCACTGCTGATAGGAACCTTCGTTGGTGTTGTTGGCGTAAGCACTTCCGCCTGTGACGAACTGTGGCGGAGTCCCCGGGGTGCCACCGGTGATGTGGGTCGGTTCCACGACACCGCGGACGTGGATCTTGACCTGGTACATCGTCCCCTGCGTGCCGCCCATGGTAACCGAAGCCATCTTCATGAAGGGCGTTCCATCGTCGGAGGTCTTGCCCTGGTGGAGGCAGACGTTACCGCCAAGCAGCGAGCCACAGGGATCATCGACACGTAGCATCGGGAACCCGACACCGCCAGTGGTGCCCCCCATCGCTCCGCCCGTCCCTGTCGCCACGGCGCCGCCGGCCCCGCTGGATCCGCCGCTGGCCACCCTGCCGCCTGTGCCCACGCTTCCACCAGCGCTCACATTGCCGCCCGTGCCCGTGGTGTCAACCATGCCGCCCGTACCGGTTGATCCGCCGGTCGCCGTTTCCGCGCCGCTTCCCCCCGTACCGATGGTGACACTGCCCCCGCTGCCGAGATTTCCGCCCGTCGCGGTGCTCCCAGTCCCATTGACTCCGCCGGTGGTCGAGTTGTTTCCCCCGGTCGCTGTCCCCGGACTATCCGGGAGAGGGGTACTCGCGCTCAGGCACCCGTTTAGGGCTACCCCGATGAGAGCCGAAAGCAAAAGTCCTCGCATGGTCACTCCTTTTTTCAGTCCGCCTCGCGGATACATCAGTCAGTCCGGCTGGCGGACAGAATCTCGTATGCACAAGTGGCGTATCGTGCGTTCTTTGGCTCATTAAAGTCAACGGCGTAACACGTCATTCGCAATCTGAAGGGGCCAGGCGGGGCACAAAGTTAGGGTGAAGGGCGGCAACGCGGAGGTGGAATGTTCAAGAGAGGCCACCTCATTCCTTGACGGCGTCCCAAATCATCGGGTTATATCGCCGGCTTCGTGACCTGTCGTTTTTGGTGAGCCGCCACAGGTGGTCACCGTCGCTGTCACCGTGCTCAACGAACTGCCCAAAGCCCCGGGGAGGCCGCAGCCCATGGAAGCATTAAGATTCGTCAAAAGGACCCTATCCCGTCTGCTCGCAGCGCTCGCCCTCTTGGTGGCTATCGCGGGCGTCGCCCGTGCCGAGGTGGTCGCGTACGAGCAGGGGCCCTGGCGGCTCTCCTTCGATGGGCGCACCAACGCCTACTACAGCTTTGAGTGGGGCGACGCCTATCCGCACTGGACGGCCGAGCAGATCAAGTCGTTCAACGGCAATCCTCCCGTGGTCCATTCGATAATCTGGAACCAGTTCACGGCCATGCCCGACCAGGACCCGATGATGTGCATGAATGGCGGGCTCGCCAACGGTCAGCCCTGCACGTTCACCACCTCCCGCGTGCATACGGGGTTCGTTGGAAACGACTTTGGTTTCACCATCAGAAAAACCATCTCCGAGACCCTGACAGCGACCGGCCGTATATCGCTGTGGTGGCCAATCGAAACCGATCAGTACCGTGGGTGGTCATCGATGTATCCGGACCCGCGCGAATCGTACCTGAAGCTGGAAGGCCGATGGGGAGGCCTGCTCGCCGGTCGCGCCCTGGGCCTGCACGATCGGGGAGGGACGTCGATCGATTTCTTGTACGCAAATGGGCACTCAGTGGGCAACCCGTGCAGCGCGACCGGTCAGGGCCCGCTCTGTGGCTTCATTGGCTACGGCTATCAATTTCCCAGCTTCAACGCCGCGTTTGTCTACAACACGCCTCTGAAAGGCAACGGATTTCAGTTCTCGGTAGGCGCTTACGACCCGGTGCGAACAGGACATCAATCCGTCGTCCTGGAGAACACCCCGTACCCCCGCGTGGAGAGCGAGCTCACCTTCACCCATAAGGGCAACTCAGCCTTCTTCCATTTGTTCGTCAACGGCATGTGGCAACAGGCCGGCGGATTCATCCCCGACCCGATCACGGGAGCCAATGTGCGGATCACGCGCCAAGCCCTGGGGGTCTCCGGAGGCGGCAGGGTGGAAGTCGGCGGATTCAAGCTGGGTGCCGTCGGCAACTGGGACAAGGGCGGCGGTGGCCGTGTCGGCCTGGCGGACGACATTCCCGTCGACAACTACGGAAATCTCCGCGTCGTCACCGGCGGGTTGGCAGTGGCCATGTATTCAATCGGCGTGGTCGATCTTTCGGGGGGCGTCGGTCTGACCAGGGTGCAACAGACCAATTACGACATCATGAACCATGACGACGTGGTGAAGAACCAGCTCGGCATGGCCGGCACCTTCGTTTACCACCTTGACCCGTCGGTCACCTGGAGCTTTCAGTTCTTCCACGCCGAGCACCAGTTCTGGATGGGCCAGATCCACAGGGTAAACATCATCAACACCGGCATGGATTTCATCTGGTGAGTTTGGCCGCCGAAGTCTCTCCCGCCTAAGCAAGCCGGCCCGTTTTCGGGCACAGGATCCGTGGCGCCGCCACGGCCGAGACTTAAGGCGGGGGGGGAGCCCACAGGCCCGGGATGGGGGCCATGCCCGTACGCACGAACGTGTTCTTGGTCCCGTCGGCGTTGGTAGCGGGAAGGCTGGTCAGCGGGTCGGTGCTCTTGAAGTAGGCCTGGGCGATGGTGGCCCACAGCGAATTTCCCGGCCAGGCGCCGTTCAGATACTGCCCGCCCTTCATGCCGAGAGCGCTGCCGCCGAAAATGAAAGCCGGCATGGGGTTCCAGTGGTGGCTGGTCTCCGCGACCTCAGTGATGTAAGGGATCACCGTGTTTGCCAGCAGGTTGCCACCATAGACATCCGAGGTGGCCTTCCACTCCGTGAGGATGTCGGCCATGTTCTGGTTGTACCAGGTTTGCACGTTCGCCAAAAAGTGAACCACGTCCTGGTGCAGCCCTGCCGGCGGCAGAGAGGTCAGGCTTTCCGCCTGGTTGGTGATGATGTGACTGGTGGGATGATGCATGTAGATGCCGTTGGTATCATTGGGCAGCAACCCTTTGAACGACACGTGGTTGGTCCCTGGGGACCACTGAAAGGTCCCCACCCGGATCAGATCGCACACGAACGCTGCCTTGAGGATGCCCATATGCGTCCTCCCGATCTGCTGGTGCAGGGGGCTGTCGTCCATCGCTGCGGGAGTAGGGGTCCTCATGTAGTCGCCATGCGACCCGGTCTTTCCGATCAGGGTGGGGTCGGGAGACGGCGGGGCCGTGCAGGAAGAGGGGGTGATGGTCCCCATCTTGATCTGATCGCTGAGCTGCGTCTCGATCTTGCGAATGGCGTCGGTGTGTACGTCGATCTTGGCGGCGCCCTCGGCACGCGGCGCCAGCGCCTTCATGCGCGCCAGCTCGTTCAGCGCGTAATCCAGCACGCTCTTACGAGCCTTCAGCATTTTGGCGAAGTCGGCGGTGCTGCCGCCCCCACCGGGCATGATCCCCGAGAAGAGGTTCTGAAACAGCTTGAGGGGGCTCAACACCGGCAACAACGGAGTGCTCTCGGTCACCTGGCCGCCCGAGCCGCCCGTCGCCGCGGCCACCGAGCGCGTGGCGTAGCCATAAGACAGACACTGCGTCGAGGTCTCGAACGAATCGACGCGAGCGTCGCAGATGGCGTTGGCATATCCGGCGCCCGCCGTACGCAACCCTGGCACGCTCTTCAAGAAAATCTGGTCCCACGATGGCCCACCGGCGACCGCATCATCCGCTTCGCCACCGTTCGATCGGGTCCCTGGTGTGACCGCCCCCGTGGTCATCTGGGGAGTGCCGGCTTCGTGGCCGCCGCCGAATCCGTGATAGCTCTGGGTGCTCAGTCCGTAAAGGAGGATCATGTCGGCCGTGAGCCCCTGGAACGGCTTCAGCACGCTCGACAGCGTCAGATTGGCCAGGTTGGGTCCGGTCCCGGTGGGAAGGAACAAATACTTCACGGTTCCTACCGGCCAGTGAGTCATCAGGAAGCGCGGCGGAGGCGGTGCGCCGGCTGCCATCGCTTCCAGGTTGGAAAGGATCGTTTTCAGCCCCACGGCAGCGCCACCCACGCCCCGCAGGAAGGACCGTCGCGCCAGACGATACGAGCTCATGGGAGACCTCCGCTCCGAGATAACAGCGTAGGTGATACGGCGATTCCCCGGACCAACGCCGTGAAGGTGCCGTCCCCGCCCGCCGTGAAAGCGTCGGAAATGTTGCGGACCGCGCAGGCATTTGTGGGGAGCGGCTGAGCTGGCGTCTCCGCCAGAGCAAAGTTGAACAGGTTCTTGGCCATGCAGTTCACGAACGCGCCCCCCTTGGCCAGCGCACCGGCCATCTCGACGGCGTTGGCCACGCTTGCGCCGCCAGCCAGGGCCGGCAGAGTGACCGAGGCGTCTATGGGGCGCCCCATCTCGTCCGCGGTGCGGTACTGGCCGATGCCATCATAGTTCTCCAGCGCCAGGCCATAGGGATCAAAGCCGACGTGGCATCCGGAACAGGGTGGGGTCATTTTGCGATAGTCCGCCTTCTCGCGTTCAGTGGCGTTCTGGAGCTGCATGTTGACCATTTCGATCGTGGCGGCCAGACCGGCGGGAAAGGCGGGGTTGCTGGCGCAGAGAAAGGCGGCGTTGACCAGCAGCCCCCGCCCTACCACTGAGCCAGCCATGGGGCGTGCCCGCGCCACCAGGAAACCGCCCTGAGTCAGGATGCCGGCGCGATTGCCGGGCACGGTCACCTTTCCGAACCCATCGGCGTCCAGGGTCGCGCCGGCTGGGGGAAAATTGGTGATGCCGTAGTAGGGCGCCAGGGTGGCGTTGATGAACGACGTCTTGGCCGTCAGCAAGTCCGCCACTTTCCCGTTCCACAGGACGTCGTTTAGGAACAGATCTGACTCGTGCTCCAGCGAATTCCGCAGACCATTGTTCCAGGTCTTGAAAGTGTTCGTGTCGATGACCACACCCTCGATGTTCGGGATGGCGAAGTAGCCAAACATGGCGCTCTGCAGGTTCACCTTGGCAGCGGTGGTACCGAGCAATCGGTTCACCTGCGCCTCCACCTGGTCCGGGGTGGCCAGGGCGTTGTTGGCCGCCGCCGCCAGCAGCATCACATCCGGGGGACCGTCGGTGAGGAAATAGGATAGCTGGCTGGCCAGTTCGTAAGGACTCAGCGCACCCGCCGCGGTGGCGCTGCTGCCGAACTCGGTGCGATACAGAAATTGGGGCGATTCCAGCAGCGCGTAGACTGCGAATTGCGTGGCTTGCTGGGGCGTAACGCCGGCCTTGCCGGCATCTTTCAGATCCAGGTAGAGCTGATTGAACGACGTGGTCTCCTCGGCGATGAGCGGGCGTCGGAACGCGCTGGCGGCCAGTTTTCGCAACCAGGTCTGGGCGCAGGTGTCCAACGCCGCGCCGGTGCCAGTGCACATGGTCACAGCGGCAAAATTGTCCAGGACGTACTGAGCTGTCTTCTGAGCGATCTGGTCGCCCGTCACCCAGGTGGCGTCGGTGATCACCGAGCCCTCGCGGGGGCTGGCCAGCGGGGGGAACCCTCGATGCTGGGAATCCAGCAGGTCCGCGGCGAAGGTTGGATCGGACTGGAGTTTGTCCGCAAGGGTGTTGCCCAGCATGGCTCGTATGGTGGTGGTCACCTGGTTGAAGCTAAGGCGCACCATCCGCTTCTGCACCGCTACGGGGTCACCCGTACAGCCGTCGGGACCTGTCACCCCGGTACCGCCGGTCGGTGTCGTGCCACGGCCTCCGGATCCCGGGCCCGAACCGGCGGCTGATCCCACGGCCGCGCCTCCGCTGCCAGGCTGGCCACTGCCTCCACCGCCCGGTATGACGCCGAGGTTGGCCTGACACGCCGCAATAAACATCACGGCCAGTATCAAGGCCAAGGAAGGCTGTCCGGACGCCGCATCGGCGGTCGGATTCCTTCCGTTCATCGAGGCCGTCTCGACGGTGGGGTAGGTACGATCTTGTTCTCGCATTCGCAAGTCCTCCCGCGGCAGGCCGAACGACGTCGACAGCCGACCAATCTACCTGAGAAGTTGAGAAGTGGCGCCAGGTTCGTCGCCGGACCAAAAATCGCCGTCGGCGACCGCGTTCTGGGTACGGTCTTGTCAGGGCTGTGGGCGCGGGCATGTCGGACCGTAGACGCGGCAGCCGACCATGGGTTCAATGATTCTCGATCCTTGCGACCGCTTGCGATGGTTCCGTCGTCGATTTGGAGCAGGATTTTGGAGGTTCGGTCATCTCGCGGCCGTCTCCCGACACCCGCCAAGCGCCCCCTTTTCATGGGCAGGGCTCTGACGCGTCCCGTCCCCAAGGGACGGGCCAGTGTCGCCCGGGAAGAGACCGATTATCGCAAGTTCCGGATCACGAGGTGGGCCTCGCCTTCGAAATCCGGGCAACCCTGACTGGCATCGTCCGCTTTTCACCTTTCTCATCGAACCTCACATGAGTAGGCGTCACGTCGAAAATGAGTTTGGCTTCGCCCTTGGCGGTGATCTTGACGCAATAGAATGCAACTGTTGTGTTAGGCACTTCCTGCGGGCCGCCAACACTGCCAATGCAGGACCGGCCCCAGCCGATCAATTCTGAGTCGCCGGGATCCAGGCTCATTATCACGGGCAGCTGACAAAATGACCAAGGGCGCTACGCCTCGCCGCTCCAACGGAGAAACGCCAGATACTCGCGCCGGGTACGCGGCCCGTGGGGAGGGTGGCGGGGACGAGCAAAGTCGGGGAAGGCGCCGGGATTGTCCCGACGAGCCAGCACGATGGCGTTGATCTTGTCCTGGCTGATCTTCTGGCGCAGCACCTGAGGATCGATTCCGTACACCGAGTCGCTTCGATTTCTTCTCGACCAGGCGGCCATACATCGCGGCGGCCTTGCGATCGCGGTCGGTGACCGGTCGGGGATCGAACTCTCCGTTGGACGACGGGTGGAACGAGATCGGGAACGTCGCTGCCTCATCGGCGTCGGATTTCTTCATGGCGCCCTCCCAGTGCCCCAATATAGCGGGCTTTCAAGCGCAGCGCGGCTGCCGGTGCGCGTCCGTGACGCATCCACGATCGCCGCTTCAGAGCTGCCGTCCGCCGGTGGCAGCGTCAGTAGCCGCCGCTCTCTCAGGGCGAGATGGCGATGTCGTCGAGGTACGGGGTGCCGTCCAGCCGTCTGGAAACGTGCAGCTCATGTCCAGGCTGTTCAGCGCCCCAGGCGACGCTGTCCCTAGACCGACGACGCCATCAGGAGACCGTTCGGAGAATGAGCAACTAAACAGTTGCGCGATGAACGCGGGCGTCGTATATGCAACCCGGAGGTTGCTCATGACGAAGACCAAGACGACGGATCGAATCGAGAAGGACATGTTGCTGCGCGCGCCCCGGACGCGCGTGTGGCGGGCGCTCACCGACACGGGCGAGTTCAACGCCTGGTTCGGTGTCGCGCTGGAGGGACCCTTCGCCGTGGGGGCCAAGACGCGCGGCAAGATCACGATGAA
>JBDSME010000558.1:0-2899 GCA_039916065.1 Polyangia bacterium | reverse complement strand
CACCGGATGCCAGCGTGGGCATCGCCCAGGGTTACAAGACGTACTTCCTGCAGAACCGCGACGGCCAGATGAACGACACCCACAGCGTGGCCGCGGGGCTGGATTACGTCGGTGTGTCACCCATCCTGGCTGCCCACAAGGAGAGCGGTCGGGTTCGTTTCGAGGCGACCACCGATCGCCAGGTGGTGGAGGCGCTGGCCCTCACCGTGCGCAAGGAGGGGATCATCCCGGCGCTCGAGTCCTCACATGCGTTCGCCCAGGCCTTCAAGGAGGCGCCCACCCTTTCGACCGATGACGTCATCCTCATCAATCAGTCCGGGCGCGGGGACAAGGACATTTTTACCATCGCCGACGCCATGGACGATCCCTCGTGGAGGGCCTTCATCATCGCCAAAGCGGAGGCGTACCGTGCTCGAAGCTGATATCAGACGCGGGCGGGCGCAGAAGGACATCCTGCTCATGACCCACATCGTGCTCGGGTATCCGAGCTTCGATGATTCACGCCGCCTGGTCGGCGCCATGGTCGAGGCGGGCGTTGACCTGGTGGAACTGCAGATCCCCTTCTCCGAACCGATGGCCGATGGGCCGGTGATCCTGCACGCCAATCAGAAGGCGCTAGCCGCCGGCTCAACCGTCGACCTGTGCATCGAGACAGCCACCCGGCTGGCGGCGGAGTTCCCCATTCCATTCCTGTTCATGACCTACTGCAACGTCGCGTTCGTCCGTGGCTTCGAGCGGTTCGCGACCGAGATGAAGACGGCTGGGCTGCGTGGGGCCATCATTCCTGATCTGCCCTTCGAGGAAGGGGCTGGCCTGTTGTCGGCGATGGAGCGCCAATCGCTGGATCCCATCTTCATCTATTCGCCCAGCACCAGCGACGATCGCATGCGCCAGATCGCGGAGCGTGCGCGTGGCTTTGTCTACTGCGTGGCGCGCAAGGGGGTCACCGGAGCGAAGACCCTGTTCGGGTCCGATGATCTCGACGGCTACCTGGCGCGCTGCCGCGCCGCCACCACGCTGCCCCTGGCCGTGGGCTTCGGGGTAAAGAACCGCCGCGACGTCGAGCAGCTCATCGGCAAGGCGGACGTGGCGGTGGTCGGCTCCGAGACCATCCGGGTGCTGGAAGAAAAGGGCGTGGCGGCGGTCGGCCCCTTCATCCGCGGATTGATGCGCTGATCCGCCAGGCAGGTCTTCATGCGGCCCCCGCGCCAGGCAGGCCGGCGGAACTACCGCGATGGTCGGGATGAAGGGGCGGCGGCGGTACCGGACTCGCCGATGCTGACCTGCAAGTTCCAGGTCTTCTCCAACCAGGAGAGCAGTTGCGGCTCATCGCCTCCCACGCCGCCGGCGGTGGCCGCCTCCAGCACGATTCCATAGATGAGCTCCCGAGCCTCCTGCCGGGTGATGGTGAGCAGAAATTGCTTCAGGCTGGCCTCATCCGGGAAGCGGGTGTCCATCACATCCATCAACGCACGGTAGTGATCGTCACCGAGAGCAGCCGAGATTCGCGCGACCTCCGTCTGCTCGTCATCCGAAACCTTGCCGTCTGCGAGGATCACTGCCTTCGTCAACGCCACCAGGGCGGCGCGTTCGTTGACGTCAAGCTGCGAAAGGTCCGGGAGCGAAGGAGTCCGTCGCGTCATGAAGTAACGTTGGTGACGAAACCAGGAAACGTCAAGGCATGGCGGCCGGCGACGACGACGGCGACGACGGCGGCGGCGGCGGCGGCGGCGGCGGCGGCGGCGGCGAAAACAGGTGAACCTTCGGGGAGATGCCGACCAGCAGGCCATACCGATCACTGCCGTCCAGCAGTCCCATCAGCCCCAGCACCGAGAGGTCGAGGTAAGGGGCGGCCGCCCAGGTGATGCCTCCCGTCGCCAGCAACTGCGCCGGATCTCCGGACGTGAAGCGCACCGCCGAGAGCTCCGCGGTCACCGAGAGCTGGCCGCCGTCATTCAGCTTCTGAGTCACATCGAGGCCGGCTTCCAGTCCGCGGGGGCGCGCACTGGCGGCGTCCGGCGCCGGGTCGACGAAGGCACCGAGGTTCAAGACGAGCTGCAGCCGATGCCACACGCCCCCCACCAGCAACAGCGATTCCAGGCCAACGCCGTGAGCCCCCGCGGCGATCGGCAGCTTGGGACCGACCTGGGCACCGATGGCGTACGCGATCCCCCCGCCTTCGGTCGGGTGGTCGTAGAGGCCCACCTTGACCGACGGCCACAAGCTGTCCGGAGCGGGGTGGTCGAAGGAGAAAGGCGCGTCGGCCGGTCCTTCGATGGCATAGGCGCCGTCAAGGTCCAGTTCGAGGGCCGGCAACAACCCCACGTCCACTTCGAAATCGGGAACCACGGCACGCCACGGACCCCGGCCTCGAATGCCCCCCATCTGCACATCGACCTCCACCACCCCCGCTTCTTCCAGCTCCAGGTCGGTGGGCTCGAACAATGGCCGCGGCGCGCGTGCCTGCGCGCGTCCCCCGCCACCGACAAACCCCAGCCCGGACGCGATCACGAAAGCGACAACGGCTTTCACCACGGCGGCAGGGAAGGTTGTGCGCGCTCCGCAAGATCGCCGCCGCCTGCCCGCGCCCGCAGGCTGTTGGGCGCGCGGCGCGGTCCGTTCATGCTCCACGTAGCTCCACGATCTGGGGTGGCGTCGTCGAAAAATCGCTGTAGCGCAACCAGGCAGGTCGGACCCGGAAGTAGGTGATACCGGGCCAGGACTGGCGCGCCACCCCATCGGGAAAGCGCGCGAAGTATTGTTCCTTCCAGACGGACAATTCGCCGCCCGTCGGCTCATCCGCGAGTCCCTCGAGCTGGACCGTACGGCCCTCGACGAGATCCCATCCCAGCGTGACGGCGCCACGCGCGTCTCGGCGAAGGTTGCGACACTTGCGCGT
>JBDSME010000557.1:0-8797 GCA_039916065.1 Polyangia bacterium | reverse complement strand
CGAGGGCCAGTTCCAACCTATCCCGGTGCGGCCACCAGAGGGCATCATTACGACATTGGCTACTGGGAGATCGGCAACGAGCTCTATGGTGACGGTACCTACGGAGCGACCTGGGAGGTGAACCACCAGTCCCACGATCCCAGCACCTACGCGCGGGGCGTCGTCGGCTACAGCGCGGCCATGAAGGCCGTCGATTCGTGCATTCACGTGGGCATGGTCCTCACCGCGCCCGGGAATTGGCCCGACGGACAGACCAATCCTGCGTCGCCACAACCCTGGAACGATACGGTGTTGCCCATAGCCTGTCAGGCCATCGATTTCGTGGTCATTCATTGGTACGCCCAAGGTCCGACGGGAGAATCCGATGCCGCCTTGCTGATGGCGCCGCAGAACGGTGAGGGCACGATTGTCAGCTATACGCCTGACATTCCGACCATGATGACCGCGGTGCGCGCCCAACTCGCCCGGTATTGCGGCGCCCGTGCCGACGCCGTCCAGATCATGGTCACCGAGACCAACTCGGTGTCCTACAATCCCGGCAAGCAGACGACCAGTCCTGTCAATGCCCTCTTCTTGGCGGACCAGATGATGACGTGGTTCGAGAACGGCGCGGCCAACGTCGACTGGTGGGCTATCCACAACAGCCCCTTCGACGGCAACAGCAGCGACTCACTTTACGGCAGCTACAGCTTCGGGGACTACGGCGTGCTGTCGCGCGGCCTCACCTCGGCCAACGGCGTCGTGGAGCCGCCGGCCAACACCCCCTTTCCCACCTACTACGGATTGTCGCTCGTCTCTGAGCTGGCGGGTCATCCGCAGGCGACAATGTTGAAGACAGAGTCCACAAGCAAGCTGGTGTCGGTGCACGCGACGGTCCGCGGGGGCGGCGGCGTGCACGTCATGCTGATCAACAAGGACCCGAGCGTCGCCAACAATGTCACGGTCAAGCTGGCCGGAGTCACGACCAGAGGCGTGGCCACGGTGCACAGCTACGCTGCGACCAGCGCCGCGATTGCCGCCAGTACAAGGCCGGTGCGCGGGTCGTCCTTCACCATCAGTCTTCCACCGTACTCGCTCACCACGATCAAGCTGCCCTAGCAACCCGGGCTGCCAAGCCAAGACGGTGGTCCCGGGCGCTCGCGGGGCGCACTTCAAGGTGCCATCGTGCAATTGACGTGTGCGGAAATGGGCCTTAAAGATCGTGTTCGACCCCCCCGGCGGTAGCGCTGTAACTGGATGTCCTGAATCGTGTGGGGTGGTGGGAACCTTACGTGGAGACACCTCGAGCTTCTGCGGCCATGCTCTCGTCGCTGGTCCTGGACGAGGACCTGTACTCTGATGGGGAGACCGCTTTGTTCCGCGGGCGGACGCAGGAAGAAGGGACGGCCGTGCTGGTGCTCGCGCCCGTCGTCGAGCGGCCGTCGCCCGCCGTCATAGGCCGATTGGAACATGAGTTCGCGTTGCGAGACGAGCTGGCGGCTCCTTGGTCGGCGCCGCCCCTGACCCTTTTGCGACATGGCGAAAGCGTGGCGCTGGTTCTGCGCGACCCGGGCGGCGTTCCCTGGTCCGTGCTTCTGCGGCGTCCCCTGTCGGTGGTGGAGGCGGTGTGGATGGGCGCGGCGACGGCGGCGGCGCTGGCCGAGGTTCACAGCCGCGGGATCGTGCACACGAATCTGAAGCCGGAACACATCCTGGTGGACCTCAATCGGCAAGCGGTCAGTCTGATCGGGTTCGGCCTGGCGGTACGGCCGGCGCGTACACCGCCGGAGGGTGACCCGCCGCAAGCGCTCGGCGGGACTCTGGCGTACATGCCCCCGGAGCAGACCGGGCGCATGACCAGCGGCGTCGATACGCGCAGCGATCTGTATGCCCTGGGTGTGGTCCTGTACCAGACGCTCACCGGAACACTGCCCTTCACCGCGTCCGATCCCCTGGAGCTGATCCATGCTCATTTGGCGCGACAGGCGATCCCGCCGGTGGCACGCAATCCCGCGGTACCCGCCCTGCTCTCTGACCTGGTGATGAGGCTGCTGGCAAAGACCCCGGACGAGCGATATCAGACGGCGGGCGGTCTGGCGTGGGATCTGCGGCGCTGTCTCGAAGGTTTTGAGCGCCCGGGGCCTATCGACCCGTTCCCGCTTGGGGAGCACGACGTGCCCGACCGGCTGCGACTCCCCGACCGGCTTCACGGGCGGGAACGGCAGCTCGAAGAACTGCAGGCCGCCTGGCAGGGCGTGTGCGACGGGCGCGGGCCGACGCTGGCCTTGGTGTCGGGAGCTCCGGGCACGGGCAAGACTCGGTTGGTGGAGGCGCTGGGCCGGGAAGTTCGCAGATCCGGCGGCCTGTTTGCCGCAGGAAAGTTCACCCAGTATGAGCCCGGAGTCCCCCATGCAACCATGGCGGAGGTTCTGCGGGCATTGCTCCGCGGGGTGCTGGCCACGCCGGAGCAGGAAGTGGCCCGCTGGCGCGATGGTGTCGCCGAGGCGATCGGTGCGGACGGCCGGGTGCTGATGGAGATGGTCCCCGAACTGGCGCATCTTCTGGGCCCGCAGGGGCCGGTGCCGGACTTGCCGGCTCGTGACGCCCAAAATCGGTTTCGCGCCGTCTCCGGCCAGTTGCTCTCCGCGCTCGCCACGGCAGACCAACCGGTGGCCGTGTTCCTGGACGATCTCCAGTGGCTGGACGCGGAGACCGCCAGCCTCCTCGCCCCGTTGCTCTCCCATCCCGGAATGCAGCACCTCCTGTTGGTTGGCGCCTACCGTTCAGAAGAAGTTACCGCGGAGCATCCCCTGGCTGCAGTCGTGCGCGCCATCCGCGCCACGGGGGCAGCCGTGCGCGAAATCGGGCTGGCGCCGCTGGACCGAGGCGACCTGGCCGCGCTGGTGGCCGACATGCTGCGCATCTCATTGGATCGGGCCGAGCCGCTGGCACAACTGGTCCACGACAAGACCGATGGCAACCCCTTCTTCGCGCGACAACTCCTGACTTCACTGCACGAGGAGGGCCTGGTCGTTTTTCTAGGGGGGGAGGGGGGCTGGACCTGGGACCTACAGGGCATTCGCGCCAAGGGGTTCACGGACAATGTGCTGGAGCTGCTGTCACGCAAGTTGGGCCGGCTGTCGGCGCCGGCCCAGGACGCGTTGAAGACGCTCGCGATGTTGGGGATGCGCGCTCCGCTCGAGCTGCTAAGCAGGGCGCTGCAGGCGCCACCGGCGCTGGTGCGGCAGCAACTTCGGGAGGCGGCGCAGTCGGGTCTGATCGATTGCGACGACCACGAATGCGCCTTCGTTCACGACCGCATCAGGGAGGCTGCCTACGCACTGGTTCCTGCGAACGAGCGTGCGCGACGCCACCTGGAGCTGGGACGCCTGCTGCTGGCCGACCGGCGTATTGAGGATATCGATGAGGATCTTTTTGCGCTGGCCAATCACTTCCGCCAGGCACTCGTCCTCCTCGACGACGTCACCGAACGAGAGGGGGTGCGTCGATTGACTTTTCGGGCGGGCAAAACTGCCAAGCTCGCCATCGCCTTCGACGCCGCGCGGGACTACTTTGCGGATGCCATCGCTCTCTTGCCGGGGAACAGGTGGACCGCTCCGTACGAAGAGGTGTTCGCCCTCGTCGGTGAGCTCACCGAATGCGAGTACCTGCTCGGTAACCTGGACCGTGGCAACGCCCTGTTCCACGAGCTCCTGGCTCAGGCGCGTTCGGATCTTGATCGGGCGGCCGCCTACCGGATTCGCATCGTCAACTTCAGCGCGCCGCCGGGGACGCTGCCCGAGTTGCTGGCTCTGATACTGGAGGCCTTGCGCTTTCTCGGCGTCGACTGCCCCGCGGGAGAGCAGGCTTTGGTCCAGGCCATCGGAGCCGACGAAGATCTGATTGCCGCGCGGTTGCGCAATCGCCCGATCACGGATCTGGCCCATGCCCCGGCGATCGTTGATCCGCGGGTGGCGGCGGCGGTCGACCTGCTCGCGGACACCACCGCTCTCACCCGTCATTCACCGCGACATGCTGAGTGGCTGACCTTGCAGGGACTCAAACTCTGTCTGGCGCACGGCCACGTCCCATCGTCGCCGATGATCTATGCGTTTTACGCCGTTCACCTGTCGTCCCTTCCCGGGTCGATCCAGAGGGCCCTGGCATTTTCCGATCTCGCGGTGGCGTTGGACAAGAGGTATGGCGATCTTCGCTGGCGGCCGGCGGTGCTGTCCATGTATGCCGGCCTGGTGCACTCTTGGGGCCGTCCCTTCCGGCTGGCCAGACCGTTGTTCGACGAGGCGTTCTCCACGGCGCAGCTGGTCTGGGACCGGCGCTTTGCGCCTGGGCTGGGAATGGTGGCGGTCTGGACCGAAATCGAGGCCGCGACCCCCATCGCCAAGGCGCGCGCCGCTTCCAAGAGGTATCTCGACTTCACCGCTCGGGTCGGTTCGTTCTTTTCCAATCTTTGTCGCCAGTACGTCCAGTTCCTGGCCTGCCTGGAAGGACACACCACCGGATTGCTCAGCTTCGATGGCCCCGACTTCAAAGAGGAGGAAGCGGTCACTCTCTACCGCAACAGCGGCTATGGCTCCGGCGTCAGGCAGCTCTGGACCTTGAAATTGATGGCTGCCGTCCTCCTGGGACAGCAGGATGAGGCCAGTCGGTATTCGGTGGCGCTGCGGCAGATGCCAACGACGTTGGGCTCCACGATCGGCGCCGCCGAAGCGTTCTTTCAAGCCATGGCTGCCGCGATGGAGTACGGCAAGGCGGCTCCCGACGAGCGAGCGGAGCTGGCGGCGGCGATTGACGAGGTGGTGAGCCGGCTGGAGCGATGGGCCGCGGATTGCCCGGCCAATTTCCTCAGTCGCTACCAGCTCGTCCTGGCCGAGAAGGCACGCATCGAAGGCAGGCACCTGGAGGCGCTGCACCTGTATGACGACGCCATCGCCTCTGCCCGAGAACAGGGGCTTCTCCATATGGAGGGCCTGGCTTGCGAACGGGCGGCGCGCTTTTACCTGGATCAAGACCTCTCCCGGAACGCGTACGCACATCTCCGCGACGCGCGCGCCGGCTACTCGCAGTGGGGGGCCACCGCAAAGGTCGCGCTCCTCGACCGTGAATTTCCCCAGATCGAAAAGCCCGCTGACGCCGGCCCGTCCTCTACGCGCGGCTCGCCGCAGGCACAGATCGATCTGCCCTACGTGGTCAAGGCGTTCCAGACTCTTTCCGGTGAAATCGAGCTCGACAAGCTCGTCCAGGCGCTGTTGCGCTTGGTACTGGAACAGGCAGGTGCGGATCGGGCCCTGCTGATCCTTTCGCGATCGGACGGCGGCTATTCCATCGAAGCCGAGGCGGGGATGGGACCGGAGGGCCATCGAGTCCAGATCGGTCGCGCCCCTTTGGATTCCGGCCAGCTGCCGGAGACGGTGTTTCGATACGTGGCGCGGACGCGGGAAAGCGTGCTCCTGGACGATGCCGCCACCTCGACTCTGTTCGTCGAGGATGACTACCTCCTGCGGCAGAAGCCGCGCTCGGTTCTCTGCCTGCCCTTGCTCAAGCAGGCGCACCTGGCCGGCGTCCTCTATCTGGAGAACCACCTGGCCCCGGGGGTTTTCAGTCCCGCGCGCGTCTCGACCTTGGAAATGATCGCCTCGCAAGCGGCCATCTCTCTGGAGACCGCGCGGCTCTACGGAGATTTGGCGACGGAACGCAGCCATCTCGCGGCCATCATCAGGCAGGTGCCCGTGGGTCTGGCCATCGCCGAAGCCCCTTCTGGCCGTATCCTGGTCGCCAACCAGGCCGCCCGAGACCTCACGCGTGCCGCCGATCACCTCCCGGACTCGGTGGCCGAGTATTCTCGCTACCACGGTTTCCACCCAGACGGTCGGCGCTATGAGCCGGACGAGTGGCCCTTGGCCCGGGCGCTGCTCACCGGCGAGGTGGTGACCGGGGAGGAGATCGAGATGTTGTGGGGGAATGGCACGCTGGGGTGCCTGGCGGTGAGCGCCGGCCCCATGCATGACGCCGAAGGCCGGATCTCGGCCGCCGTGGTCGTGCTCCAGGACATCACCGAGCGCCGCCGCCGTGAGGAGGCATTGCGCGCGTCGGAGGAGCGGTTTTCAAAGGCGTTCTTCAACAATCCCACGGCGATGGCGGTCCTGCGCCGCAAGGATTGGACCTTCGTCGAGGCCAACGAGGGGTTCGGCGCGCTCCTCGGCCGTGAGAAGAGCGAGCTGCTGGGGGCCGCCGGTGGCGATCTGGGAGCCTGGTTCCGAGCGTTGCTGGAGCAGGCGGCGCGACGCCTGGCCGAGGGCGGCACCTTCCGCGAACAGGAAGTGGCGGCGACCGACAACGCGGGGCAGTCCCGGACCCTTCTGGTCTCTTTCGACACCATCGAGGTGAAAGGAGAACCATGCTTCCTGGCAACTTTCGCCGACCTCACGGAGCGTAAGCGGGTGGACGAGCAACTCCGCCAGTCCCAGAAGATGGACGCCATAGGAAGCCTGGCGGGGGGCGTGGCCCACGACTTCAACAACCTGCTCACCGCCATCAACGGCTACAGCGACTTGATCCTGAACCGCCTGCGGGATTCGGATCCGAACGTCGAGCTGGTCCGTTCCATCCGCGCCGCCGGGGAGCGGGCCGCCGGTCTGACGCGACAACTGCTGGCCTTCAGCCGGAAAGAACGCCTGGAGACCAGCGTGCAGAGTCTCAACGTCATCGTGGAGAAGATGGAAGATTTGCTGAGGCGGATGGTCGAGGAGAACGTGGTCCTCACCACCCGCCTCGATCCGGCGGCGGGATTGATCAACGCCAACGGCGCGCAAGTGGAGCAGATCCTGCTGAACCTGGTGATCAACGCCCGGGACGCGATGCCCAGCGGGGGCGAGGTGCGCATCGAAACCCACAACGTTGTGTTGAACGGTCCGCTGTCGAGAGCGCTCATGCCGATGGCCGCCGGACTCTACGTGGCGCTGGAGGTGATCGACGAGGGAATGGGCATCGCTCCAGACGTGATGACGAAGATCTTCGAGCCGTTCTTCACCACGAAGGTGGTGGGCAAGGGGACAGGGCTGGGCCTTGCGGTCGTCTACGGCATCGTCAAGGGGTTGCAGGGCGGTATCGAGGTGGAGAGCGTGCCCGGGCAGGGCACCACGGTGCGTGTCTACCTTCCCCAGGCCCCGCAAGACCGAGTGCCAGGAAGGGAGAGGGAGAGGGAGAGGGAGAGCATCTCGTCGCCGGCCGCCGCCGGTTTCCCCGGCCGGGAGACCGTTTTGGTGGTCGAAGACGAGCCGACCGTTCGAAAGCTGATCCGGCACGTGCTGGCGGATCTGGGCTATCACGTGTTGACCGCCAGCAATGGTCTGGAGGCGTTGACGATCGTCGAGCAGGGACAGGCGGTGGATGTGTTGGTGACCGACCTGGTGATGCCCGGGCTGGGGGGACGGGAGCTGGCGGCGCGGGTACGAGAGCGCTCGCCCACTTTGCCCATTCTCTTCATGTCGGGGTATTCCGCGGATGTGGGGATCGACCAGGACGTCCTCTCCGTCGGCGAAAACTTCCTGGCGAAACCGTTCACGCCCGGCGATCTGGCTCGTAAGGTTCGGGAAATCCTGGATCGTCGATGACCTGATCCCTCGGGTCCCTGCCGCGGGTCAGCCCTCGGGAAGACAGGGACCCAGGCCCGAGCGATCTCAATCCGCGCCTTCCGAGTTACGCTCGCGGGCATGAACTTCGGATTCAAAACAGCCGCCGTCCTCCTTCCCGCCCTCGCTACGGCATTCGCCGGCGGTGGTGCGCACGCGGGAGAGGCCCATGCCGACGGCTCGGTCGCAGATGGGCGCGTTCTTTACACCCAGTACTGCGCGACGTGCCACGGCATCACGGGCAATGGTTACGTCGCCGACAACGCGCCGTCGCTGCGCAGCCCGACGTTTCTGGCCTCTGTAACCGACGCCTTCCTCGAGGCCGCAATCCTGCGCGGCCGG
This sequence comes from Polyangia bacterium, assembly GCA_039916065.1. Classification (GTDB taxonomy): domain Bacteria; phylum Myxococcota_A; class Polyangia; order Fen-1088; family Fen-1088; genus FEN-1088. Next base: position 827 of record JBDSME010000557.1, on the reverse strand, counting down.
CCTGGCACGGCCATGGGGGCGTACGCCCGCGAAACGGGCGGACCCATCGGGCCCGCCGAGGCGACCGCGGTGATCGCATTCCTGCGAGAAGGTGGCCCGCCTCGTGTCGACTTGTCCCAGCGGGCCAGCGCTGGCGACGCCACCCGCGGCCAGATCGTGTACGAGAACCTTTGCCGGCGGTGTCACGGCAGCAAGACTCAGCGCGTGAGCGCGATCCACCTGGCCAACCCGGTCCTGCTTGAGACGGCGAGCGACGCCTTTCTTCGCCACGCCATCGAGGTCGGTCGCCCCCCGACATCGATGGTGCCATGGCAGGGCGCGCTCTCCCCCGCGCAGATCGAGGACGTCGTCGCGTACCTGCGTTCCATGGCATCGCCCGCGCCGTCGCTTCCCGCGGCAGTGGCGGTTCCGCGCCGGGGCCCAATCGTGATCAACCCGAAGGGCCGTCCCCCCACCTTCGTCTTGAAAGAAGGGTTATACGTGCCGGTCGATCAGGTGAAGACGGCGCTCGACAAGAAGCGGCGGTTGGTGATCGCCGATGCCCGGGCTCCCGCGGACTGGTCGAATCTGCACATCACCGGCGCCATCTCCACGCCATACTACGACCCCAAGACCCTCGATGACATTCCCAACGACGGCACCTGGGTCCTCGCATATTGCGCCTGTCCCCACCACGTTTCTGGCGAGGTGGTGGAAGAACTGCGCAAGCGCGGCTACAAGCACACCGCGGTCATCGATGAAGGAATCTTCGCCTGGCAGCAGAAGGGCTATCCCGTGGTCATGGCTCCGGGCTCCGCGGCGCCCCCGCCCGCACCGCCTCCGCTCCC
>JBDSME010000556.1:0-3297 GCA_039916065.1 Polyangia bacterium | reverse complement strand
GGTGTCGTCCCGGCTTGCCGGTCGCTCGACTGCGTGTCGATCTTCGCCGGCACCTGCGCCGACGCCGCGCGCGTGGCGGAGGTGGCGCGCGGATTTGATCCGGCCGATCCCTATGCCCACGCTGCCGAGGACGCCGTCTCCTTTCTGCCGCAGGCGACCCCCGCCAGTTTCCGGTTCGGCATCCCCGCCTTGCGCCACCGTGAATTTTTGGGCGACAACCAGGCGTCGGCTGCTTTCGACGCCGCCGTGGCCGACTGGGTCAGGCTGGGCGGGACCCCGGTGGTGGTTGATCTGCAGCCTTTCCTGGAAGCGGGGGCAATGCTTTACGAAGGTCCATTCGTCGCGGAGCGGTTCGAGGCGGCGGGGGCCCTGTTCGCCCGTGATCCCGACCTGCTGGTGGCGCCCCTGCGCGCCATCCTGGAGGGTGCCCGCCGTCACCACGCATCAGCTGTATTCACCGCGCAGGCGCGCCTGCGCCTGTTGAGCCGGCAGGTCGGCGAGCTGTGGCCGGCGCTGGACTTTCTGCTGTTGCCGACGGCCCCCACCTTCCCCACTCTGGCCGCCGTGGAAGCGGATCCGCTCGGTCAGAACGCCGCCCTCGGGCGCTACACCACCTTTGGCAATTTGTTAAATCTCTCCGCGCTGGCGGTTCCCGCCGGTTTCCGCGCCGATGGCCTGCCGGCCGGGGTGACGTTGCTGGGACCGTGGGGCGCCGACGCGCGCCTGGCGAGCTTTGGCGCGCGCTTTCACCACGCCACCTCGACGCGGCTGGGGGCCACCAGCGCGAAGTTGCCGCCGGCGCCCCTGCTGCCATCGCGTCCCGCGCGCCCCACGCCGGCGTCCGCGTCAATGGCGGTGGCGGACCCAGCGCCGGTGGAGATTGCCGTGGTGGGAGCGCACCTGTCGGGCGAGCCCTTGAACGGACAGCTCACCGCTGCCGGCGGGCGGCTGGCGCGCGCCTGTTCCACGGCGCCGCGATATCGACTGTACGCGCTCCCCAACACCACCCCCGCCAAACCAGGGTTGCTCCGGGTAGCCGACGGCGAAGATACCGGGACCGCCATCGAGCTTGAGGTCTGGGATCTGCCCCCGGTTGCCTTCGCCACCTTCGTGGCCGCGATCCCGGCACCACTGTGCATCGGCAAGGTGGAGCTGGACGATGGGTCGCGGGTCAGCGGCTTCCTGTGCGAAGCGCACGCCGTCACCGGCGCGCGCGACATCTCTGCCTTCGGCGGCTGGAAAAACTTTCTGCGCTCCACCCGCTGACGGCAGTCCTACGGCGAGTCCCGGCCGCTGATACCGGAATTGTGTCCGAGGTAAGACCATGTTGCACGCCGGCAACGATGTAGGAGAGAATTAACAAAACACGTGTGAACGCGAAACCTGACGTTCACAACGGATCGCTATCGTCGCCGGCAAGTCAGACAGAGCGATTCGGCAAATACGTGATCGCGGCCGAAGCTCCTGCGAGTCCAAGTCGCAGCCTGACGTGTACCCGCACGACGCGTGTATGCACCGCGTGATCACGAGACATAGGACGAGCATGAAAGAAGCGAGCAGCGGGGCGATGTCCAAGGTGGGCAAGATGGCCAAGGTGGCGAAGGCGAGTCGGGTGATGTGTCTGGGGGCAATATTTCTCACCACGTCCGGGATCGGTTCGCAGGCAGCGGCCTGGGCCGAGGATGCACCTCCTCCGCCCCCCCCTGCACCTGCCGCCGACATGGCTCCGATGGGCGCCCCGCCCGCCGCCATGCCGCCGCCCGCGATGGTTGCGCCTGTGCCCTCCGCGGTGGCCGTCGAAGCCAAGCCCCCCACCGCGACCGAGTCAATGCCCGCCAGCCGTCCGGACGTCCTCCCGCCCATTGACGTGGGCGCGTGGACCCGCATCGGCGGCGTCTTCCAGAACGGCTCGGATGCCTCGAAGATGGATGACTTCCACATGAACAGCACCTACGTGGAACTCCACGCGGGCGGCAAGATTCACAAGAACGTTGGCGTGACTCTGAACCTGAACGCCGATTGGTCCAACTACGGCAAATCTACCGGCGCCTCCGGGCCGGTATCAATCATGGACGCCATCATCTCGTTCGACTTCACGGATGAATTCCATCTGTGGGCGGGCCGCCTGCTGGTTCCGGTTGATCGGGCCAACGCCTCGGGCCCCTTCTTCATGATTCCCTGGTACTACCCGGGGTTTCTCTCCGCCGGTGGCACATCCGCGGTTGGCGCTCCCAAGGAAGGACCGTCCGGCCGCAACAACGGCGCCGTGGTCTGGGGCGACATCAACGGCGGCCAACTCACCTACCTGGCCGGCGTTTTTGACAACGGCGACGTCGCCACCAGCCCCCTTTACTCGGGACGCCTGCGACTGGCGCTGTGGGACAAGGAGCCGGGCTTCTGGGGCAACGCCAGCTACTTCGGCGACAAAGACCTGTTGAGCATCGGCGTGGGCGGTCAGTTTCAGAAGCACGGCAGCTCGAGCGCGACCGCAGACAAGGACTGGGCCGAGGTCAACGCCGATGTGCTCATGGAGAAGAAGCTGGGAGGCGGGAGCTTCGTGACCGCCGAAGGAGCCTACTACCACTTCAACGTCCCCGATGGCGGCATCAGCGACTCGGCCTATCTGCTGCTCGCCTATGCCACCCCCACCATCGGCGTGGGCAGCATCCAGCCCATGCTCCGCTACCAGTGGCTGAATACCAAGGCGCCTTCCGGCGCTGACCTCCCGGATCCCTGGAACATCGACGCGGGGGTCTCCTACCTGATCAAGGGCCCGGCGCTGCGCGTGAGCGCCACCTATAGCCACACCGACATCGGTGATCTGACCGCCAACGCCATTCAGCTCGGCGCGCAAGCAATCTTCTTCTAGTTCGCCGCGCCGAAAGGACTGCACACCAATGATTTCATCTGTTCTGGAGGGGAAAATGATTCGTAGACACTCGTTCGTTGCCACCGCGTTGTTGCTGGGAGGAGCGGCGCTGTTCGCGGGCTGCTCCAAGGAAGAACCGAAACCGGCCGCACCGGTCGCCCCGGCCGCCCCCGCGGCGCCGGCCGCGCCCGTCGCCGCCGCACCGGAGACCGGCCCCATCAAGGTCGGAATCCTGCACTCCCTGTCGGGAACCATGGCCATCAGCGAGACCTCGCTGAAGGACGTGGCCCTGATGACCATCGACGAGATCAACGCCAAGGGCGGCGTGCTCGGCCGCAAGCTCGAGGCGGTGGTGGTCGATCCCGCGTCCAACTGGCCGCTGTTCGCCGAGAAGGCCCGCGACCTGATCCAGAACCAGAAGGTGTCGG
>JBDSME010000555.1:0-3856 GCA_039916065.1 Polyangia bacterium | reverse complement strand
AGTTCGAGTTGCGCATGCAGGTGCCGGCGAACGAGAAGCTGGCGGGCATGGTGCACCACAAGGTGCACGACAAGGCGTGGACGGCGCTGGGACTGGCGCCGCACGAAGATTCCATGGAGCGGCAGCTCTTCGCCCCGAGCACGGCGGCAACCCTGAACATGGCCGCGAATACCGCCCAGGCGGCCCGGGTGTGGCGCGGTATCGACAAGGCGTTTTCCGCGCGATGTCTTGCGGCGGCGGAGCGCGCCTGGGTGGCGGCTCAGGCGAATCCCGCCATGTACGCCAAACCGGGCGGCGTGGGCGGAGGGCCCTACGATGACCAGAACGTCACCGATGAGTTCTACTGGGCGGCGGCCGAGCTGTTCCTGACCACCGGGAAGCCCGCCTACAAGGAGGCGCTCACCAAGTCGCCCTTTTACAAGCAGGTGCCGGTCACCGCGACGGCCAACGGTACCGACGCCGGGCTGGACACGTCATTCACCTGGGGCAACGTGCAGTCGCTGGGCTCCCTGTCACTGGCGGTGGTGCCAAACGACCTGGGCGCCGATCTGGAGGCCATCCGCAAGAACATCGCCGCCACCGCCGATGCCTATCTGGCACTGGCCGGAGAGCAGGGATATCGCGTCCCCTTCAAGCCCGGACCGAAGGGGTATCCCTGGGGATCCAATTCGTTCGTGCTGAACAACCTGGTGGTGATCGCGCTGGCCCACGACCTGACCCACGACGCCAAGTACCTGAACGGCGTGGCCACGGGGATGGACTACCTGATGGGACGCAACCCCCTCGACCAGAGCTACGTCACCGGCTACGGCGAGCGGCCGCTGGAGTACCCACACCATCGCTTCTGGGCCTTCCAGGCCAACGCGAAGTTCCCCAAGGCGCCCCCCGGTGTTGTCTCTGGCGGGCCCAACTCGGGACTGGAGGATCCCTATGTTCAGGCGGCGGGCCTGAAGGGCTGCGCGCCAGAAAAGTGCTTCATCGACAACATCGAAGCCTGGTCCGCCAACGAGATCACCATCAACTGGAACGCCCCCCTGGCCTGGGTGACCGCCTTCCTGGACGAAAAGGCGGGCCCGCCCGCAAGCCACGGCAAGGGCGAAAGAAAGCACGGCAAGGGCAAGGACAAAACCAAGCCAACCGAGTAATCCGGCGACTGACGCGGATCAAACTATTCCCCTGCTTGGGCGGCGCGCTCAGCGACTGGCGCCCAAGAGCGCGAATTCCGTGAGGTGGCAGCTACCATCGGGGCCTGCGCCCGCAGCCAACCGTTTGCCAAGAGCGGGATTCCGTGAGATGGCGGCTGGGGGCCTCCGTCCCCAGCCAACCGTTTGCCAAAAGCGGGATTCCGTGAGGTAGCGGCTGGGGGGCCTCCACCCCCAGCCAACCGTTTGCCCTCGCCCACGAAAGTGGGAGAGGGTAAGGGTGAGGGGCACGGCGAAACTTCTGCAATTCGCGACCTGGACCTTCCCACTCCCATTCCGTCGGCCGTCTTTACAAACGTGCAGACCAAAGGCCAGGAGCCCGGCGTCCGCGGCGGTACCACCGGCCACGGGGTCCACGAGAAGAACTGGTGGGGCGGCAAGTCCGCGGCTTGCAAAGCCCGGTGTCCGTCGCTCTTCGACGTCGCATGCTTGGAGTCGGGGGACCTGACGGCAAACCGCCGTGCCACCATGCTGGCGCACACGCGCCGTTGCCCGCGCTGCGGACTTTCGCTGGCGGAGCTCAGCCAGGCCCGCCGCGAGCTCCTGGGCGCCGCGCCGGCCGCGCGAGTGGCGCAGGCCCAACGAGACGCCCAGCAGATCGCCGAAGCGCTTCGCCTGCGCCTTCACTGAGGAGCGGACGTCGGGGCGCGGCTTGCCCGTGCCGTGCTGCGCACACGAAGAAAAGCCCACGGTCGAATTGACCGTAGGCTTCTCATTGAAACGCAGCTCTTCGTGACTGCTACCTGGCGTCTACTTGAGCAACTTCAGATTGCTGATGCAGAACGAGTAGGTCCCGGCCGCGGTGACGACGGTGGGAACGTGGAACTGCAGGCCCTCCAGCGTGGTGGGATCGAACGTGTGGCCCTTCGGGCCTTTGATATCGGTCCACTTGACCACATTCGTCCCGACCACCACCGGAGACGGAGGATACGAAGACATTCCGCCCCAGTAGTCGTTGCCGGGCTCCGTACCATCGGTGACCATCGTTTGTGCTTCAACGCGCAGGCCCGCCAGAGGCTTCATATCGAGGTCGAAGGAGAATCCGATGACGTTCTTCTCAACGGCGTTAAAAATGCCTTTGCCGAGGATGCCATCATTGTTCAGGTCCACACCGATCCCGGCTCCCCACATCTTGCTGTAGTCGGGCATGCCGGCCATCCCAACTTTGTCGAGAACCTTCGCCACCGTCCCGGTGGTACACATCTTCCCACCGGTGTTGGCAAACATCCCCGGCATGGGTGACGTGAATTTGGAGCATTCGGCCTCAGCGTGACCCGCCCCCTGGCAATCGCCGGGGGGAAGTCCCGTCGGTCCCGCGCCATCGCCGTATGCGTACCAGGAGCCCTTGACGCCCAGGGGGTTGGTCATGGCGTCGATGTATCCGTTGTCATTCGGCGTCAGGGCAACACTTTCCCCGGTTCCTACGGTGCCGCCGGCACCGTTTCCACCGTCCCCGGACATTGGCGCCGGCGAACTGCTACATCCGGCAGCCACGACCGCGGATGACAGGAGAATGAGAACGAGCTTACTTGCTTGCTTTTGCATGGAGCCTCACTTGTGTGCGATGCGGGGGGGTTAACTGTCCAGGGCTTATTGAGGTCTAACGGCTGTGCCGGACGGATCGAGAAACATCGGCCAACCCGCGGCAACCGGCGAGTATCTGTTCCCCTATCCGGAACGTCAAGGAGGCGCCGGGGGAGCAGATTGACAGCGACGAGTGTTAACTTGCAGCCCCCCCCTTGACGTCGCCTTGCTTGCCGCAATCCATATCTTGTCAGGAGTCTCCATGCCCGCCGGCCGCCGCTCACGTGATGTACCTGCCCCCTCGATTCCCTGCTTGCTCCTATCAGCAATCATGCTCGCCGGTGGTTGCGCGAAGTCGCCGGACACGCAGTCTCCCGCCGGCGAAACGGGAGGCGCGGCGGCGGGCGGAACGGGCGGCATAGACAACAATGCTGGAACCGGAGGCAATGTTTTTGTTGGGTCGGGGGGCGCGCGGGTGATGAAGGACCCATCGGCCTATCCACAGACCGCGCCCGCCAACCATCCCTTTCCCCAAGGCCACGCTTGGGCAAGATGCACCCTTCCGGCCTTCAACACGGACACGGTGGCAGCCGCCTACAACAACTGGAAAATGAAATTTTTCCAAGGGGGGCGCGTTGTCCGCCCGGAGTCCAACAATGACAGCGTATCCGAGGGCATCGCCTACGGCATGCTCATGGGCGCGTATATGAACGACCGGCCTCTGTTCGATGTTCTGTGGACGTTCGCGCAGAGCAAGCGCGACGGCAACGGCTTCATGAACTGGCACATCGACGCCAATGGCAACACCATAAACCCTGGCGGAGGAGCCACCGACGCCGACGAGGACATGGCGTGGGCGTTGCTGATGGCGCAAGGTCAGTGGGGCGGATCCTATCTGTCGGCAGCCACAACTCTGATCGAATCCATCTGGAGCCACGAAGTCGACCAATCCGGTTCAGTCTTGAAACCGGGCGGGAACTTTGGCGGCGCAAACCAGACCAACCCCTCCTATTTCGCACCGTCGTACTACCGGGTGTTCGCCAAGGTCACGCCCAGCCACAACTGGATGGCCGTGGTCGACTCCAGTTACGCCATCCTGGCCAAGGCTTCCGGAACCCGCGGTCTGGTGC
>JBDSME010000554.1:0-2780 GCA_039916065.1 Polyangia bacterium | reverse complement strand
CTGTCCCGAGGTGGCACGTTCACCTGGGAATCGTGGGATGCCGCCACCAATGGGGACAGCGAATCCCACGGCTGGGGCTCGCCGGCCGTCATCGATATCCTGGAGGCGATGCTGGGGGTGAAGGTGATTGCGCCGGGGGCGGCCACGGTCCGGATCCGGCCGCCGCGCACCGGGTTGACCTTCGCGCGCGGCACGGTGCAAACCCAGCGGGGGCCGGTCAAGGCCGATTGGACCCGTCAGGGCGCCACCGGCTTGATGTTGACCATCGACGTGCCGATGAACGTGCAAGCGGAAGTGGCGTTGCCGGCGACGGACATGGCGATGACCACCGGGGGCGGCGCGGGCGCACCGCGCTACCGGGCGACGACCGGCGGATGGGTCGTCTACGACGCCGGGTCGGGAGTATCGACCTTCACGATTAAATGAGAATAAAAATTCTATTCTTGCGAAAAATAGAACCTATGTTCTACTAAGGCCATGGCCAGTACGATGCCTCTACCCACGACCGATGCCTCCGCCAGAGACCAACGCGAGGGTAAAAATAACACGTTCCGCAGCCCCCTTCACAAAATGGTGTCGACCACATCCACCGAGCTGTGGAACGACTCCTGCGCGGTGGGTGAACTCAAGTACGCCATCGAGCATGGGGCGGTTGGTGCCACCAGCAATCCGACCATCGTCTTCGGGGTGATCCAGCAAGAGTTCGCCGATTGGAAGGCGCGCATCGCCGAGCTGTTTGCCACCCAGCCGAGCTGGACGGAGGCGCAGATCACCTGGAAGTTGATCGAGGAGATGGCCGTCCGCGGCGCCGACCTGCTGCGTCCCATCTTCGACCGAACGGAAGGACGCAAGGGGTTCCTCTCCATTCAGACCAATCCCGAGAACTACAAGTCAGCCGACGCGCTGGTGACCCAGGCCATGCACTTCGCCACCCTGGCGCCCAACATCCAGGTGAAGATTCCCGCCACCGAGGCGGGGATTGCCGCCATCGAGGAGGTCACCGCGCGTGGCGTCAGCATCAACGCCACGGTCTGCTTTACAGTTCCGCAAGCCATCGCCGTGGCCGAGGCGGTCGAACGCGGCTTGAAGCGGCGCGAGGCTGCCGGAGAGTCCGTCGCCAAAATTTTCTCGGTGTGCACCATCATGGTGGGGCGCCTGGACGACTGGTTGAAGGTGGTAGCCGAGAAGGAAAAGCTGGTTCCGACCCCCGGAACCCTGGACTGGGCGGGGGTGGCGTGCATGAAACACGCGTACAAGCTCTTCAACAAGGCGGGCTATCGCACGCGGCTGCTGTCGGCGGCCTATCGCAACCACCTGCACTGGTCTGAGTTCATTGGCGGCGACATCGTGCTCACTATCCCCGCGTCCTGGCAGCGGCGATTCAACGCCTCGTCGGTCGAGGTGAAGCCACGCATGGACAATCCAGTCGATCCCGCGATCATGGCGGAGCTCACCGGACAGTTCGCTGATTTTCGTCGCGCCTACGAACCGGACGGGCTCAAGCTCAGTGAGTTCAATAGCTTCGGGGCAACCGCCCGAACGCTGCGTACCTTTCTGGGGTCGTACTACGATCTCATCGGCTTCATCCGGGATCTGCGGCTGCCCAACCCCGACGTTTAGGAGACCCGACTGAAATCGGATCGGTCGGGAGATGCCCCGCCGATCACGACTTGTGGTGGGCTGCCTTCTTCTGGCCGGCGTGCTTGCGGTGTTCCAGCGCGCGCCCCAGGCCGACGATCAAGGTGATGGCCAGGGTCATGGGCACCGCCAGGGAGCGGAACATCAGCACCGAGGCCTGCTGCACCTCCAAATTGACGGTGGCGTGCTCGGCCAGCGGACTGAGGGGACTGTCGGTTATGGAAATCACCGGCACTCCGCGCTGCGACGTTTCGCGGACCACCTGCACCACGTCGGGCGAGTAGGTCTTTGTGCTGACCGCCAGCACCACGTCGCGAGATGTGGCGTGACTGACCTGCTGGAAGAACATGCCGCCCACGCCGTCCACCAGCACGTTGCGGAGGTGCAGCTGGCTCATGGCGTATGACAGATAGCAGGTCAACGGGAATGACCGCCGGTGGGCCACCAGGTACACGGTTTCGGCCCCGGCCAGCAGCTCGATGGCGCGCTCCAACAACTCCCCGGTGCGTTCTTGCTTCAGCAGGCACTGCAGAGCCACGATGTCCGCCTGGACGAACTGCTCCAGCAGCGAGGTGATGTCTTTCCCTTGCCCGTCGGCGCGCTCATCGCCCAGGAGGCGCAGTCGCTCCTTGTAGTCGGGCATGGCGTCGGTGAGGCGCAGACGAAAGACCCGCTGCATTTCGCTGTAACCTGAAAAACCGAAGACCTTGGCGAAGCGAATCAGGCTGGAGGGCTGGACCCCAGCGCGCGGCGCCACCGAAGCAATGGTCTCCAGTGCCATCTCGCTGGGGTTGTCGAGGGCATAGCTGGCGATCTGCTGAAGGCACTTGCTCAGCACAGGGAAACGGTCGACGATCGCCTTGCGCAGATCGTCGTAGTTTTCGGCGCGGGGAGGGGACTTCGGCACGCCAGCTCAGCTCATTTCATGGTGGGCATGATGAAATTGGCGCCCGTACTGACCCCGCGCGGCCAGCGCGAGGTGACAGTCTTGAGGCGGGTGAAGAAGCGCACGCCCTCCGGGCCATGCATGAAATGGTCGCCGAACAGAGAGCCCTTCCAGCCCCCGAAACTGTGGAACGCCATGGGGACGGGGATGGGGACGTTGATTCCCACCATCCCGATCTGGATGCGCTTGAAGAATT
>JBDSME010000553.1:0-3135 GCA_039916065.1 Polyangia bacterium | reverse complement strand
TGGTGTTGCCGGCGCTGCCTCCCTTGCTGCGGCCGGGGGCGCCGGTGATCGCGCTCGTGAAGCCGCAGTTCGAGGTGGGGCGGGCTCGCATCGGCAAGGGGGGGATCGTGCGGGATGAGGCAGCGCGTGCCGATGCCCTGGCGACCACGGGGGAGACGGCGCGCAAACTCGGATATCAGGTGGTGGGCGAGACCACGTCGCCGATCACGGGCGGCAAGGGAAACGTGGAGTTTCTGTTGTATCTGCTGGCACCGGTGCTGCACGCTTGAAGCGGCTGACGGCGGTGGGGGGTTCGGTTATCCTCGCGCCGTGCGTATCTTGGTGACTGGGGCTGCTGGCTTCATCGGGTCGCACCTTTGTCAGCGCCTTGTCGCCCGTGGCGACGCGGTGACCGGGATTGATAACTTTGATGGATTTTATTCTCGCGCCATCAAGGAAAAGAACCTGGCGGAGGTGCGGGCGACTCTGGACGGTCGGGACGGCACTGCTGGCCCCCTCGGGTCACCCGGCCGCCAGTCATCCGATTCATCCGATTCATCCGATTCATCCGGTCGGTTCACCTTCATGGAAGCCGACATTCGCCGGGCCGAGGATCTCGCGGCAGCGTTCACCACGGCGCGGCCTGAACTGGTGGTCCACCTGGCGGGGTTAGCGGGTGTGCGGCCCTCCATAGATGACCCGGCCCGTTACGCTGACGTCAACGTGCTGGGCACGCAACGCATCCTCGATGCCTGTCGTTCCCACTCAGTTTCGCGGCTCGCCTTCGCCTCATCGTCCTCTGTCTACGGTCTGGATAGCGCGGTCCCGTTCCGGGAGAGCGATCCCTGCTTGCATCCTTTGTCTCCGTACGCCGCCACCAAGCGCGCCTGTGAGCTGATCAACTTCACCGCCCATCACCTTGACGGGCTCGGTGTGACGAACCTGCGCTTCTTCACGGTCTACGGGCCGCGCCAGCGCCCCGATCTGGCGATCCACAAGTTCACGCGCCTCATCGCCGCTGGTCAACCGATTCAGCTTTTTGGCGACGGCAGCACGTCGCGCGACTACACCTGGATCGACGACATCATCGACGGCTGCGTCGCTGCCGTCGATCAGCTGGCCGCGGACACCACGGGAAGCTGCCGCACGTACAACCTGGGTGGCTCACAGACGACCACGCTCATGGAGATGGTGAACATGATCGCCACCGCCGTGGGCCGCCGTCCCGAAATCATCTGGTTGGCGGAGCAACCAGGCGACATGAAGCGCACTCTGGCCGACGTCACCCTGTCCGCTCGAGAGCTCGGCTATCAGCCGCGCGTTCCCATCGACGAAGGCATCAAGCGCTTCGTGGCCTGGTATCGCGCGGCCAATCCCTGATCTAGTCGCCGCCCGGATTGTAGAAGCCGGGCAGGCGCGGCCCGCGGTCACGATCCCGATTCCGGTCGCCTCGGTTGCCACGGTCGCCCCCGCGGTCAGAGCCTCCGCCACGGTCGCCGCGGTCGCGGAATTTCGGTCCGCCCCCGCCGCCGCCACCACCACCACCACCACGCCGCCGGCGACCCTGTCGGTCGTTACCACCACCGCCGCCACCACCGCCACCGCCACGTGCTTGGTCGGGGCGGCCGACATGGCCGTTGCCGCCACCGCCGCCGTTCCCTACGTGGGTCGGCCTTCCCCCTTGTCCGGGGGCGCTGACCGGTCGCGTGATCACGGGCAGCGAGATCACCTCGGCCGCTCGCCATTCAATGTAGGGACGAATGTTCGCGTCACGCACTGATTCCCACGCCGTCACGAATGGATCGCCCGCGGTCTCACCTGTCACCGAGCCGTCTTCAGTCCGCATCGACGCTGACGCCCCGCCCCCCGCGCCCGCCACCGCTTCCGGCAACGCCGATTCCACCGCCAACACGTGTTCGGGCAACGGCTTTTCTGCCTCGTCGCCGGTCGAGCCCATCGGCACGCCCGCCAGGCCGCTGGACGTCGCCGCTGCGTGGTTGACCGCGCCGTCGCGCGCCGCCGCTCGCGTGGCGGCGTCGATCTCCGACAGCCAGACCGCGTAGTCTTCCATCACCGGCTCGCCGGCCATGGGTTGACCGACGCGCTCGTGCTCGCCGTGCTCGCCTTGCTTTCCTTCCGTTCCTTGCTCCCCGTCGTCCAGACCCTCGCCCGCGGACGCCACCGTCCAGATCGAAGGATCGAACGTGTTCTCGGATGCGTCGGCGACCGGCGGTGGTGCTGCCGGCAGCGGCGGCAGAATGTCCGTGGGGATCGCCGTGGCAAACACCCGCGCCGGGGCCGCGGCCGCTGTGGCAACGCCCGGGGCGTCCAGGCGCGGCTGGCGCATCTGTGCCCCGCGCGACAGTTGCTGCTGCGGCTGCTCTTCGCCTCCCCGCCGACGCCGCCGCCGTGGCCGCGCGTGAAAATCCGTGGCGGCGTGCAGCCCATGCCGCCCGTCGTCCGTCCCCGGATCGAACATCTCGCTGTCCAGCCCGGCGTCGGAATCACAGAGCCCGCACTTGTCACCCTCGGGCTCGCCGAAGTAGGCGCGCAACATCTGCACGCGGCACTTCTGCGTGTTCATGTACGCGAGCAACGACGCCAGGCGCCGTCGATCCGAAATACGCCGCGCCTCGAACACTGACGCTGCCTTGTCGATTGCCTCGCGCGTGGGCTTGGGGTCGACGCCCTTCCAGCGCGCCGCCTTGACTTCCTCGGCGACCCCCATCGCCTCGAGCACTGACAGGACCACGCGTACGCGGCGCTCGGGCAAGGCCATGGACATGGCCAGATCCCGCACCGACACTTCTTTGCCCTCGTCGCTCCACGCGTAAAGGCCCTCGGCCACCATACGCGCCTGCGTCTTGGTGGGATGGGCTTCTTTCAGGAAGTGTTCCTGGATCTCGATGTCTTCCGGCTGGAAGAGCAACACGCAGCGCGCCGGTTTCCCATCGCGTCCCGCGCGTCCCGCTTCCTGGACGTACGACTCGGGAGAGCCGGGCATCTGGTAATGGATGATGTAGCGTATGTCTGGCTTATCGATGCCCAGGCCGAAGGCGTTGGTCGCCAGCATCACCACCTTGCGGCCCGACTGCATGAACGACGCCTGCGCCTTTTCGCGCTCGTCGCCCGTCATCTTGCCGTTGTACCGCTCCA
>JBDSME010000552.1:0-3271 GCA_039916065.1 Polyangia bacterium | reverse complement strand
CGACGGGGGCGTCCTCGGACGCCCGCTCCAGGTCCAGGATGTTGTCGGCGCCCTCCTCCTCGGAAGCGAACTCGACGTCCTCGTCGAGCTCGCCCATCATCTCCTCCATGTTGAAGCTCTGCAGCTCTTCCTTGGGCTCGTAGTACCGAATCAGCGCTTCGGTGATGCCGGCCTCCGAGGCCACCACCACGTCGATGTTGTAGTTGGTCAGGAACTTGAGATCGTCGAGCGCCACCACGTTGGAGGGATCGCTGGTGGCCACGATCAGCGTGTTGCCTGCGCGGCTCATGGGGACCACCCGGTGCTTGCGGGCGACGTCCCGTGGGATCAGCGAGATGACGTCCGCCTCCACCTCGAACTCGGCCAGATTGACGGCGGGCACGCCGTACTGGCGCGAAAGGAAGCGGCTCAGATCCTCCTCGGACAGGGCGCCGTTGTTTACCAACGCCAGTCCCAGACGCTCGCCGGATTTACGGCTTGCGTCCAATGCCTTCTGGAGCTGCTCGGGCGAAATAAGCTGCTCCCGGACGAGAAGCTCGCCGAGCCGACTCATGCCCGATCACTCGGGCTATCAGGCTCAGATCTTTAGGTTAATCCGCGAACGGGTCTTTCCAGGTGGTTTTGGCCTTCGGTTTGGCCCCCGGTTTTCCGCTCGCGTTGGTGGCCATGGGCTTGGAGGCGGTGAGCGCGGCCGTCCGCAGGGCGGGTGCCTTTGGCGCCGTCGCCGTTGCCGCCGCCGTCGCCGTTTTGCTGGCCGCTGGCGGGGCACCAGGCGCGGACGTTGTCGCGGGTGGTGGTGTGTCGCGGGCGGTGGTCGTCACCCCGCCGCCGGACGACGCTGCGGGCAGGTGAGTCCGTGCGGCAACCCGGGCGGTGTTCGCCGCCGGCGTTTTGTGGACCGGCGCGGCCGCCGCAGCTTGTAGTCCGGTCGCGCCGGTAGCGGGCGCGGCAGGCGAAGGTAGTGGCGCCACAATGGCCTTCTTGGCGGTCTGCCCCCGATCCGCACGGGTGCCGGCCACGACGGCTGCCGCCGCACCTGCCGCCACGGCCGCCTGCACTGCCGGGACGGGGGCTGCTCCCACGGTGGGGGCTGGCGCGAGGTTGCTCTCGCCAGCAGCGGTGGCCTTCGGCTCGGCCTTCGGCTCGGCCTTCGGCTCGGCCTTCAAATCGCTTTTGGGTTCCGTGCTCGGTAGGGCGGCGGTCGTCACCGCGTGGGACGCCGCAGGCTGCTCACCGCGGCCCTGTCCCCGCCAAACCAGCATTCCCACCAACAGACCTCCCGCGAAGGTCAGCGCGATAAGCCCGGCGAAATTGACTGTGGCCAGCTTGACGTGTGCCGTCAGCAGGACGGCAAAGGACGACGAAAGGGCCTGCCGGATGACGGGCTCCGTCACCCGGCTGTGTCCTCTGGTCGATACCCGGCCTGAACCCCTCCCGATGGGCACTCCCCCGGTGTTTCGGCGTGATGCCTCGATAGAGAAGGGAGTCGCCGGCATGGTGTCGGAGAGATCCCCGCGGACACGGGACGTCTGGAGCGGAGCCGTGGTGCCCGGTGGCAGAGTGATGCGGCCGGATGGTGGGGGCAGCCCCACCGCTGCTCCTGATCCCGGCCCCGGCGTCGGCAGACGCATGCGTCCTATCGAGCTCTGCGACAGCCCGCTCACGGGCGTGGTGGGGCGGGACACGCCCGGCGGCGGGCCCACCGACGGGGACGTCGCCCCCAGAGATATTCCCGGAACGGGCGGCATCTTCACCGTGGGCCGGTGGTCGACGCGGGTGTCTCCCCGATCGGCAGAACGGACGTCCACACTGCTTTCGCGCGCGCCGCTGCTTTCGCCGACGCCGCTGCTGTCCCCACGCCCCAGGCCTTGCCGGGAGGCTTCCGAACCCGGGGGCGAAGCCTGCGCCGCTGACAGCGACTCACTCACAACCTTCTGGGTCACTTCCTGAGGGGGATCCTCTTCGTTGCGTGGAGAGGACTGAAAGGCCAGGGCCTCCGTATCTTCCTCCACCGAGATGATGCCGGGGGTCAGCGCGGCGATCTCCGCTTCTTCGGGATCTTCGAACTCCGCGTCTGAGGATGCTTCCGCCACAGGGCCCGGTCCCGCCGAGGGCGTCCCCGGCATCCCCGGCAACCGGCCGCGGGCGCGGTCCCGATACTCCGCCGCCTGAACGTTGAGGGCCTGCGCCACCCCGTCAAGCAGGCTGGCGCCCTGGGGCTCGTCGACCGGCGGCTGCGAGGTGAGCTTTGATTCGATCAGCGCCGGGGTGTTCGCCTGGTGCTTGGCCTCAGGTCGATCGCCGCCGCCGCCGCCGCCGGCGGCGAAATCCACGTCCGAGTCGGGACCATCTTCGCCGCCGGCGGCACGCAACTCGGCCGCGACGGTGTCCAGGCGGCGCTCGTCTTCGCCGGCCCCTGTCTTCTCGTTCTCATCGCTGTCCAGATTCTCAGCGGCATGGTCACCGCCAGCGGTCAGCGTCTTCGATTCCGCCGGCGGATTGGCCGAACGCTGGAGCGGCTGCGCACCTACCGCCAGCAGGATGGAGTCCAGAGAATCATCAGCAGCTTCCTTGCCCAGGGCCGGTTCAGCCGGCGGATCGAGTGCGGGGGTTTGCAGTGGTGCCGTGGCGCCATGCGGGGTGCGCTCGTCGAGGACGCCGTGGGCATCCGCCGCGTCATCGGCGCGGCGCTGAGTTTGCTCGCGGCTCTCGTCGGCTTCACCCCCACCACCCCCACCAGCGAGATGAGGCGTCTGATCACTCGGCCCCTGTGCGTCGTCACGTTCCGGCTGACTGTCCTCGGACTCTCCCACATTCCTCCGTGGCGGTACCTGGGTCATCACGCTTACTCCTCGCCGGATTGCTGATCGGGACGCGACAGTCTAGTCGATTCGCGACGCCAGTGAGTAAGGACGTTTGCGTTTCACCGCCACGAAGTCAAGCGTCCACAATTATTTCAACTACTTGTGCGCCGCGCGGAACGCCACGTCAATTGACAGTTGGTGTTGGGATGCCTATCGTGCGCCGGCTTTGTCCTCCCCCCATTCGAGCGCGCGTTCGGGCCCCCGCGTCCGGCCGACCCGCACCTCTGGAATGAGCCAGCGCGTAGGGTCCTATCGGCTGGCTCCCGATGTCGCAGTCCGTGTCCGCGCCGGCCACCCCTGGGTATTTCGGGATGCGCTGGGAACCCGCGAGGTGGTCGAGCCGACGGGCACGGTGGTCGAACTGTCGTCGGGCAACCGCGACTTCGTGGGCCGCGGATACGTCGACC
>JBDSME010000551.1:0-2670 GCA_039916065.1 Polyangia bacterium | reverse complement strand
CCGCCTCGGCGTCGCCCTTGTTCTTGGCGCGCAGGGTGCGCAGGTGCGCCTGGCTGTAAGGGTCGTCCCACCACTTGGCGCCGATGAACGGATTCTGGCCCGGCGGGTGACGGGGGATGTTGGCGGTGGCGACTGCCCCGTCGGAAGAGGTTCCGGACGCCGCTGGGGTCGTGCTGTCGGTCTTCTGCGTGGCGGCGCACGCGGCGGCCAACAGCGCGAACGCGCCGGCGACGGCAGGGGTAATCATCGTGGTGCGGCTGGATCGTGAAGCTCGGCGGGGGGCAACATCTCGACGCATCAACATCCTCCGTGGGACTGGACTGTAAGAGCGGGTGCAAACGAATAACACGGAAGCCCCGTGACTCAGGAACAGCGAACCTCACCAAAGGCGGCGATCCGGAGCAATTTGCCTCCGCGCGGGGCTGGTTTCCCAACTGGCGGTGGAGATCCGTTATATTCCCGCAATGTCGCGCACAGAAAGCCCCTTCAGGAGTGCGTCGGGTGCCCTCACCCTGACCCTCTCCCGCGAGCGGGAGAGGGGGCCGGAGACGCGGCGAGTTGCGCCAACCTCGTTCGCCATCCGGCACGGCGGCCGTTCTGCCATGTTGCTGAGCTGCGCTGCCCTGTTGCTGGCGCCCGGCTGCGCCAAGGTGAGCCCTCCGGCGGGGGCGGGCACCGGTAGCAGCTCGGGGACGGGCGGCAACCGAGGAACCGGCACGGGCGGAGTGGCCGGCCCCGGCACGGGAGGATTCGTGGGCCGCGGTGACGACGGCGGCCTGATCACCGCCGAAGCCGGCTCCACGGTATGCCAGGAGGGCAACTACAAGTCCGTACCCCAGATCCCCACGGTGTTCATCGTGGTCGACCAGTCGGGCAGCATGTTCAAGTGTCGGACGTCCGGAGGCCAGATGGACTCCACTGGGAAGGAATGCGCCAATCACGCGGACACCTCTTGGTATCCGATGCGCGACGGCGTCTTAACGGTAGTGTCGAAACTGCAGGATCAGGTCCGTTTCGGTTTTGCGGCTTTTACAGGCGAGATTGGCGACGCGATGTGCCCGGTGCTCAGCCCGGTGGCGCCCCTCATCAACAATCAGATGGCCATCGCCACCAAATACAATGGACTTGTCGCACCGAAGAAGGGCGAGACTCCCACCCGCAAGGCACTTGAGCAGGTCGCGGCTCTACTGAAGGCGGACACCACCGAGGGCGAGAAGTTCATTCTCTTCATCACGGATGGCGAGCCTGACTATTGTGACGATGGAAATTCGCTGTGCGCCCCTGATTCCGTGGTGGGCGAGCTGCAGACGTTGGCCACCGGGGGTATCAAGACGCTGGTCATGGGCATCAGCTCGCCGCTAACCACCATCTCCGACGCTGTGTTGCAGGCGTTCGCCAACGCGGGCGGCAAGCAGCCGGTGCTGCCCCCGTTGCGACCCGGAACTCCCAACTTGAATGCGATCTACGATGAGTGCAACTTCGTGGCCGGGTGGAAAGCGGACTTCGCGGCGACGGGGAAGGTTGGCATGCACCAGAACGACCCCGCAGGCCCCTGGTCAACCATCGGCGACTACGTGACCACCGGCGGTGGCACTGCTACCGTGTACAAACCCGATGTCTCGAATCAGACGGCGCTGGTCAACGAGATCGCGCGCGCCCTGTCTGGCGTGAAGAGCTGCACGTTCGACCTCAACAATCTGAACGGAAAGAAGCTAACGGTGGATCAGACCATGCTGGACAAGGTCGCCGTGAAGGTGCAGGACATGCCCGTGGCGGCGGACACCACCAACGGGTGGCGGATGAACTCCGCCTCCGAGCTGGAGCTTGTGGGCAGCGCTTGCACAAACTGGCGCATGCCCCAGAACATGAACATCGATATCCAGATCCCTTGCGCGGCGATCATCATCAAGTAGTCGCCTCATTTCGGCAGCAGATGTCATTGCCCTGCTCAGGGTGGTGACGCGACCGCCGGCGCGCGCCGGCACCCATCCACGGACGGTCAGGTAGACCCTCCCTTGCCCATGGACTCCGACCCTATGAATAAAGCCCAGTCCGTCCTCTCCTTGCTCCTGATCCTCGGCGCCCTCCCGGCTGCCTGCGCCAATCCCGCCGCGCAGGCGCCTCCTGAACAGTCGGCCGGGTCGCCGTCGGCGGCGAAGCCTTCTGGCTGGAACGACAAGCCGGTCGACGGGTCGCCCGGGGTGAACCCGCCGGCAATCTCGGGACACAATTTGATCCTCAAGGAGACGTTCAAGGACGGCAAGAGCCTGCCCTGGACCACGTCCTTCACCTCGCCAGGTGACGGCGAGGCCAGCGTGCAAAACGGAGAGTTGTGCGTCGAGCTGCGGAACGTCGGGGTGAACCGCTGGGACGCGCAGCTCCGCCACCGCGACATGGTTCTGCAGAAAAACCACACGTACACCGTGCAGTTCATGATGCACGCCACTCAGAAGACGCGGGCCTACACCAAGATCGGACAGGCAGGCCCCCCCTACCGCGAGTATTTCTCCCAATCGCTGGATCTCGAGCCGGGACGTCAGATCTTCAAGGGCATCTTCACCATGCAGGCCGAGGACGACGGCTCTCCCGAGCTGGCGTTTCACCTGGGTGGCAACATGGCCAAGGACGCCAAGGTCCCCTTCACCGTGTGCCTGGACGACGTTCACATCG
>JBDSME010000550.1:0-3643 GCA_039916065.1 Polyangia bacterium | reverse complement strand
CGATGCCGGCGATGAGCCCGCCCCCGCCGACCGCGACCAACACCGCGTCCACCTCGGGCACCTGCTCCAGGATTTCGAGGCCGATGGTTCCTTGACCGGCGATGACGTCCGGATCATCGAAGCCGTGAATCAGGATCAGGTTCCGCTCGGCAGCCATGCGTACCGCCGCCTCGTACGCCTCGTCGTAGCCGCCCCCCACCAGTTCGACGGTGGCGCCAAGCGCTCGCGTCTGGGACACCTTCACCAGCGGCGACCGTCGCGGCATCATGATCGTCGCCGGGATGTTCAGCGCCCGCGCGTGGTAAGCCACCCCTTGCGCGTGATTCCCGGCGCTGGCCGCGACCACGCCGCGCCGACGTTCGGCGGCGTCCAGCAGCAACAGCCGGTTGCAGGCCCCGCGCTCCTTGAACGACCCGGTGAGCTGCAGGTTCTCCAGCTTGAGGTACACGTTGACCCCGCATGACTCGCTTAGCAGTCGGGAGTAGGTGCAGGGTGATACCCGTACCCGGTCGGCGATGCGCTCGCGGGCCGCTTCGATGTCGGCCAGCGTGACCCGCGGCTTGTTTTTCTCGGCGACGGTGAGCCCCACGCCCGCGCCACCGGCACCCTCTGGTTCGTTCATGCGGTTACGATCTTAGCAGCCCGCAGTAAAGGGCAGGGGGCTCAAGCTGGCCAGTGAACCCCGCCCGCAGTGACCCAGTCCGCAAGCGAACAATGTCCGGACCGCGCCCGCACCCTACACGCAGGAGTGTGCTCCTGTTCAAGGTACAAGCGGGATTCTTATCTCACCCGCTTTGAGAATCTTCCAGCAGCGCGCGAAAGTGCGGCAAGAGCGCCGGCAGCTCGGTGGTTGCCGTGGTCCAAACGATATCGGTATCGATGTCGAAGTAGCCGTGGACAAGGCGATTCCGCATGGAAATAATCGCGCGCCAAGGAATCGCGGAAGCCTTCGTTGTGACGTCCACCGAGACCCTGGCGGCCGCCTCCCCGATCACCTCAATTGCACGGACCACCGCGAACAGCAACATACGGTCCGTCTCCAGGTCGCTGGCCCTACGTCCGTTGATAAAATCGGCGACAGCTTCAGTAGCTTCGATCATATGTTCGACACGCACGCGGTCATCACCGCGCATACTGCAGCTCCGCAGTCCGCACAACCTCGGCGCGAAAGTGACGAGAAAGATCACGCGGCGTTCTGATGTCCACCCGGCGTCCCTTCATCAGCGTGGATAGCTCGTCCTCCATTGCCGATAAAGCGAGCAAGCCAGGCGCCTCCCCGCCTTCGAACTCGACCAGCAAGTCGACGTCGCTGTTCGGTCTCGCCGTGCCCTTCAATACCGACCCAAACAGGGAGAGACGTTGGACGTGGTGCCGCGTGCAGAATGCCGCTAGATCGTCTTCGGCAATGGGTAGCTGGCGATTCATTGCGATCTCTTCCTATCCGGACCGGTGACCTCGGCTAGTTTGGACCACCTTATTGTATGACAATTTTTCGGATTCGGGGGCGGGGCAGTGGAGGTCCGGCTATTGGCACAAAGGGCTGTGGCAGGGGCACGTTGATGCGTGGGTGGCCCCCCCTGTGCCCGGGCATTCTCCCGCACTGGTCGGGTCTGACCACCGCGCGCCCCGCGAGGGTGGTTTCTAGGTGGCGCTCGCACACGCCGCGCATTAGTTTGGTGCGGTGTCCGTTGACCACGCACTCGCCGCTCTGATCGACCACACCCTGCTTCGTCCCGATGCTGTCGATGCCGAGATCGATCAGCTCTGCGACGAGGCCCGGGCGTTTGGGTTCCGCACCGTGTGCGTGCAGCCGACCTTCGTGCGCCGGGCCGCCGCGCGACTGGCGGGCTCTTCCGTCGGGGTGACGGTGGTGGTGGCGTTCCCGCATGGCGCTGCCACAACCGCCGTGAAGGTGTACGAGACCGAGCGCGCCATCGCCGACGGCGCCACGGAGATCGACATGGTAGCGAACCTGGGCTGGATTCGCGGTGCCGCCACTGCGGCCATCACCAACGAGGTGTCGCGCGTGGTGTCCGCCGCCGGGACCGGTGGTGCTCTGGTGAAGGTGATCCTCGAGACTGCGCTTTTTCCCGTCGCCCTGAAGGAAGCGGCAGGGCGCGCCGCGCTGGATGGCGGCGCTGCTTTCCTGAAGACCTCCACCGGATACGGACCGGGAGGCGCCACCGTGGACGATGTAGCGCTACTCCGCCGCTTGATCGAGGCTGCCCGGCCGGCCACCGTGGCTGGTGCTGGCCCGGCGGTGGGCGTGAAGGCTTCCGGCGGCATCAAGACACGCGCGCAGGCGCAGGCGATGCTGGCGGCCGGAGCCACCCGCCTCGGCGCCTCTGCCTCGGTTGCGCTGGTCACGTTGCTGCCCTCATGATCCCCACCCACTCCACCCACTCCATGACCGCCGCCGCCAAATCTTCCCCACCACGTCGCCATGGCTTCGCCGCCGATCTCTCCACGGCGCCCAATCTGATCACCCTCTCGCGCCTCGTCCTCATTCTCCTGGGCGCTGGTCTGTTTTTCGCCGATCACCCCACCGCCGGAATCATCCTGGCGGTCATTGGCGGCCTCACCGACTATCTGGACGGCTGGCTGGCCCGCCGCACCGGGCAGGTCACCCGCCTCGGGGAGATCCTCGATCAGTTCTGCGACATCTTCTTCGAGTCGATGGTGCTGTACATCGCCATCGCGCAGTTTCATTTTCTGCCGCTCTGGGTCTTGCCCGCGTATCTGGCGCGCGAGCTGTGGGTGACCACCATTCGACGCTTCATGGCCGGCCACCAGCTCAACATCTCGACCAACTTCATAGGCAAGCTGAAGACCAACTTCGTGATGTGGGGGTTCTTCCCCACGTACCTGTCCATCGAACACGTGTTGGGGTTCGCCGAGCCGTGGGTGGGCTACCTCGGACGCTTCTCCATAGGTCTGGGTATCTTCTTCGGGTACCTCAGCGCCTGGGACTACACGCGACAGCTCGTGGTGGGCTACGACCGGATCGCCGCGGCCGGGACACCGCCCATGGTGCCTCCGCTTCCCGCCGCTGCCGTCGTTTCCTCGTCCTCGCCGGGAACAGCGCCCGTCCGCGATACTCCTGGAACTCGCTGACGCGATGCGCCTCGGACTGGAGCGCCGCATCGCCCCTGCCCTATCTTTGGCGAAAGTTTCGAATAACTTACGGCCCACAGACACATGTGAAACCGGCAGCTCGCGCTGTTGATTTCGCATGAGGCGGCCATGTCCGTCTGTACGCCTATCTTGGGAATCAATCCGCACCTCAGTCAGCCCGCGCCCACCGCCACGGTTCCGAGTCCGGTGTCGGGACCTGCCGGCGCACTCTCCGGTCCGCATTCGGCGAACGCCGCCACGGGCGCGGACCTGGGGAAGATGGCCATCGGCGCCCTGGGCGTGGTCTACGGCGACATCGGTACCTCGCCCCTGTACGCCATTCGGGAATGCGTGACGGCGCCCCACGGCGTCACGCCCACGCCCGAGAACATCCTGGGAATCCTGTCGCTGGTCTTCTGGGCGTTGACGTTGGTGGTGTCCATCAAGTACCTGCGCTTCGTCATGCGCGCCGACAACGGCGGCGAGGGCGGTGTTCTGGCGCTGCTGGCGCTGGTGGTGGCCTCGTCCG
>JBDSME010000549.1:0-3185 GCA_039916065.1 Polyangia bacterium | reverse complement strand
AGCGCGGGCAGCGCGGGCAACGACACCACCGCCTCTGGTCTGGACCTGCAGGCGATCCGCGAACTGGCGCGCATCGCGGGCGAGTTCGGGCTGACGGAGGTGGAGGCGGATCCCTCCGGTCATATACGCATCTCGCGGCGCGGCTCTGGGGGCGGCAACGACAGCGACATGGGTGGCGGCAGTGGGGGTGGAATCGGCCGCCCGTCCGGACCCACCATCGCCCTGGCCCCCCCCGCGCCGGTCGAGGGCGCCGCTCAGCCGGGTACCTTCATCAATTCGCCCTTCGTGGGAACCTTCTACCGCGCGCCCTCTCCCGATACCGCGGTGTTCGTGGAAGTAGGCCAGCACGTGAAGAAGGGCCAGGTGGTCTGCATCGTCGAGGCCATGAAGTTGATGAACGAGATCGAGGCAGAGGCCGATGGCAAGGTGGCGGAGATCTTGGCCAAGAACGGTGAGCACGTGGAGTACGGGCAAGGCCTGATTCGATTGACGCCGCTCTGAGGCGGTCCGTCCCACGACGTCCAGAGCGACACCGAAAACACCAGACGGAACACGGAGAGGAAAGGCGCGGCGTTGTTCAAGAAGGTCTTGATTGCCAACCGTGGCGAGATTGCGCTGCGGGTCATCCGCGCCTGTCGCGAAATGGGCATTCGCACGGTGGCGGTGCATTCCACTGCCGACGCCGAGGCGTTGCACGTGCGCTTTGCCGACGAGAAGGTCTGCATCGGTCCTCCTCCGGCGCGGGACAGCTATCTGCACATTCCGGTGCTGATCAGTGCCGCCGAGGTTTCGGGCGCTGACGCCGTCCACCCCGGGTACGGATTTCTCTCGGAGAACGCGCACTTCGCCGAGGTGGTCACCAGATGCGGCTTCAAGTGGATTGGGCCTCAGCCCGAGGTGATGCGCCTGATGGGCGACAAGGTCTCGGCACGCGCCACCATGGCCAAGGCGGGTGTGCCCATCCTTCCTGGCACGGGCGTGATCGAGAGCGACCGCGACGCTGAAAAAGCCGTGGAGAAGATCGGCTTTCCCATCATCATCAAGGCCTCGGCCGGCGGCGGGGGACGCGGGATGAAGATCGTCGAGGATCGCCGCCGCCTCAGTGCCCAGCTTTCAGCGGCGCGCTCCGAGGCGCAAGCGGGGTTCGGAAATCCCGCCGTTTACCTGGAGCGGTACATCGGCCGTCCCCGTCACGTGGAGGTGCAGGTGTTGGGCGATGGGGATCGCGCCATCGCTCTGGGCGAGCGGGAATGCTCGATTCAGCGTCGTCACCAGAAGCTGGTCGAGGAAGCTCCTTCCGTGGCGCTGGATGACGCGCGCCGGTCGGAGCTGCTGCGGGTGGCGCGCAAGGCCACCGAATCAATCGGCTACAAGACGGTGGGCACCCTGGAGTTTCTCCTCGACGAGGACAAGAATTTTTACTTCATGGAGATGAACACCCGCATCCAGGTCGAGCACACGGTCACGGAGGAGGTGTTCGGGGTGGACCTGGTGCGCGAGCAGATCCGCCTGGCCAACGGGGAGCCGCTGCGCTTGCCGGCCGACTTGCGCCCCCGCGGCCACGCCATCGAACTGCGCATCAACGCCGAAGATCCGGTGACCTTCGCCCCCTCGCCGGGACGGATCACCGCCTTGAACCTACCGGGCGGGCTGGGCGTGCGCGTCGACACCCACATCTACCAGCAATATGTGGTGCCGTCGCACTATGACTCACTGCTGGCCAAGTTGATCGTGCACGCGGAGAACCGGCCAGCGGCACTGGCGCGTCTGCGGCGGGCACTGGCCGAATTCGTCGTGGAAGGGTGCAAGACAAACCTGGATTTCCACCGGCGTTTGCTGGGAAACGCAGACTTTGTTGCTGGCCGGATGGATACGCACCTCATCGAGCGGATGGCGGCGGCCGGGTGAGCTTTACACGGCCCCGCAGGCCGGTAAGCTTGCAAGAAGGGCGCCGTGGTTAGCAAGAAGGAGAAATATCTGGCTGCTGCTCAGAAGTTCATTGAGCGCGGACAGGCCGATAAGGCGCTGGCGGAATACGCGAAGGTTGTTCAGGAGGATCCCAAGGACGCCCGCACCTGGCTGAAGATGGCGGAGCTGCACGCCAAGCGAGGCGCCAACACCGAGGCCAGCGACATCTATCTGCGCACCGGCGATCTTTACGTCGAGCAGGGGTTCGCCCAGAAGGCCGTTGCCGTTTACAAGAACGTGTTGAAGTTGTCGCCGGGCACGGTGCCAGCGCACCTCAAAGTGGCGGCGCTGTTCAACCAGCTCGGCCTGGTATCGGACGCCATTCAGCAGTTCGAGATGGCGGCGACCGCGCTCCAGCGTGCGGGAAAAACCGCGGACGCGGTGACGGCGCTGCGCCAGGCGGTCGAGCTCCAGCCTGACAATGTGGTCTTGCGCGTGAAGGTTGCGGAAGCAGCTTCCCATGCCGGCATGGTCGAGGACGCGGTCCGTGAATTCGCCACCGCCGCCGATCAACTGAAGGCGCAAGGACGCGGCGACGAGGCGTCGCGCGTCCTCGAACGTCTGCTGTTTCATCAGCCGGACAACCATGCCAAGGCCAGAGAGCTGGCGGAGTTGTACATAGCCAGGGGGACGCCACGGCTGGCCTTGCCCAAGTTGCAGGGGTGTCTGAACGGCGATCCGCGTGACCCGCATACCTTGTCGTTGCTGGCGAAGGCACTGGAGCAGCTCGGTCAGGGAGGCAAGGCGGTCTCGGTGCTGAAAGAACTGGTCCGACTGTGCGACGAGCTGGGACGCGCGACGGAACGGGACGCTGCCGTTCTGCGCGGGCTGACCCTGGATCCCGCAGATGGCGAGCTGTTGGCGACGGCCCGCCGTTACCAGGTGCGTGCCGGAGCAGGCGCCGCCGCGGGAGAGGCCACGCCGCCGCCGCTCCTTATCGGGGACAGCCCCGCCTTGTCAGGTGAAGGGTCCGGAGGCGACGAAATGGATGGTGGCGGCTTTGAGCTCGGCGGGGTGCCGGGTGGCGGTCCCCTGTCTTTACCGATGATCGCGGGGGAGACTTCGGGCCGGGTGTTGGCCTCTCTGGGCGTGCTCGACAGCGAGCGCCGCGACTGGGCGGGCGTGTCCATCGGGACGACTCCCGAGGTCGGTCGCATCCTGGCGGAGGCGGAGGTGTTCGTGAAATACGGACTGCTGGAGCGCGCCGCCGATCACCT
>JBDSME010000548.1:0-2931 GCA_039916065.1 Polyangia bacterium | reverse complement strand
AAGAAGCGGTTCTCGGTGCAGCCGCAACCGTACTGGCCTGCGTAGCCACCGATGAAGTCGTGATAGTACTGGCCGATGTTGGCGTCGATGGTCTCGGCGGCGCCGCGCGGATAGTTGTTGTCCCCCGTGGTGATGACCGCATCCGAGCTCCACCCCTTCACCAGCGCGGCCACGTCCCGCTCGTTTGGTCCAGCGCTGCCGTAGTCGCCGATCACGGCCAGGCGGAAGGTCCCGCTGGCACCGATGGTGGCGGCGTCGCGTCGAGGCGCGGTGGCGCAGGGCGCTGACGCATCGGCGCGGCTGGCGGTGCCACTTACCCCGATCCTCAACCCATTGGATCTGGTGCAACAGGACAGCGCAAGCAGGATCACCAGCGTCGCGACGCGATTTGGAACGGGTCTGTTCATGCGCCGAGCCATACCAGATACCAGATGGTACAACTGGGCACCTGAACCAATCGCATGACGGTATGCCATTCGGCTCCTCCACTCACCGAGGATCAATGAAACAACTCACCCTGACGTTCCTCTCGCACCGTCTCGGCGCAATCCGGAGCTTTCCGCACAAGCGGCATTCTTGGGGGGCGACCCTGGCGCTGGCCCTGGCTGCCGGCCTGGTCACGGTCGGCTGCTCCGGAGGTTCCTCGGCGGGAGGGGGCACTGGCGGCGCATCGGCCGTGGGAGGCGCCGCCGGCACCCTCGAATACAAGCCATGTCCCCAGACCACGAGGGTGGGAGGATTTTCCGTTCAGCTCACCCCCGCCGCGGGGGGGGCACCAGCGTTTACCAGCTTCGGGGGCGGGGTACAGAATGCCCCCGACCCGCGCCACGGGAGGGTGGAACTGGCCAACGACGGTCCCTGCGCCTTGACCGACGTGCCCACGCTGACCTGCGCCCGGGACTGCACCGCTAGCAATCAGATCTGTGCTGGCAACAACAGCTGCATCACCGAGCCGACCTTTCAGAATGTTGGCACGGTCACCGTCACTGGGTTACCCACCGCCGTCAACGTGATCCCCCCTGACAAGAACCAGTACTTCATGGACCTCGCCGACATTGCCTATCCTCCCTTCGCGGACGGCGCGGCGCTGAAGCTGTCGACGGGCGGCGGGAATTACGGGGCGTTCACGCTGTTGGGGCAGGGGATCACTCCTCTCGAATCTTCGGGCGATGGCCTGCAGTTGGCGCGGAACACCGCCCTGAACATCACCTGGACGCCGCCGCCGTCCGCTGGCGTCACGCGGATCATCATGAGCATGGACATCTCACACCATGGGGGCGGCGCCGCACGCATCGACTGCGACGTGCCAGATACCGGCTCTGCCACCATTCCCGCGGGACTGATCACTGAGTTGCTCAATCGCGGCTCGGCGGGATTTCCCCAGGTGTTGCTGACCCGCCGGACGGTGGACTCGCTGACCATTGCTCCCGGCTGCGTCGATTTTGTGGTGTCGTCGTCCTTCAAACGCGCCCTGACGGTGGACGGCGAGACGTCATGCAACTGCGACGAGACCGCCACTCTCTGCGCAATGTTCGAGAAGGCGGACCAAGTGCCCTGTCCGATGGGGCAGACCTGCCGGCAATTCCCAGATCCCAAGGCATTGACCTGTAGACCCTGATTTCCAGGACCCGACCGCAAGCGAAGGGTTTGACCCGAACACCAACAGTTGTCCACGGCCTCTGGAGCAGGAACCTTGCGCAAACAAACGGTCGACTTGACTGCTGCCCTCGTCGGCGTTCGCCTGGCCTGTCTGGGTGCCGCCTTGCTCACCATGTTCGGCTGCGGTGGAGGGGGCGACCAGGTACAAACCTGCGCGATTCCCAGCGCCGCCACCGCCACTCCCGACTTCCTCACTCGCCTGGGATGCCCGGGGGACTTCCTGGCGCTGTCGTCGGAGCCGCTTGATTCGACCATCCCGGGCGCGCGCTCGGGGAAGGTGGTGCTCGACACCCAGGACGTCAAGGTTCCTGACGGTGCGCTCTACTTCCAGAACAGCGCGAAGTACAAAATCCACTATCAATTCGCTTCGGCACACCTTTCAGGACCGGAGCATCCCCTGGTGTCGTCGTTGAGCGAGTTCAATCAGGTGGAGTACTACACGGTGGGGCGGCGATTCATCCTGGGGGCGGTGACCCATTACGAGGGGCCGGATATCTGGGCGCTGGAAATCGCCCCCTACGACACCGCCAAGCCCGAGATGATCGTGAAGTTGTTCAACAAGGTGAAGGCCGCGGCGTACTTCGGAGCGAAGCTGGTGTTTCATCCCACCTCGGACGCGGTCGAGGCCGTCGCCAGGCAGTTGCCCGCTTCCGCTTCCATCATGATCAAGACCACCAACGACATCTTCGCCGACACGGATTACCAGCCGCTGAACCTGGGCACCACGGTGGGGAAGTTGCGCGCCGTCAAGGCGGCGGAGCTGGACGCGGCGTACGTGGGTTTCCGGGAGATCGTGGTGCTGGATCGTGTCCCCAACGACATCTCCGTGGTCGCGGGCATGATCACGGAGGAGTTTCAGACGCCCCTGTCACACGTGAACGTGCTGGCGCAGAACCGCGGCACGCCGAACATGGGCCTGAAGAACGCCACCAGCAACTCGCAGCTTCGTGAGCTCGAGGGCAAGTGGGTGAAGCTGACGGTGGGGTCATCGAGCTGGAAGATCGCCGAGGCCACGCAGGACGAGGCGGACATTTTTTGGGAGGCTCACAAGCCCGCGGCCATCCAGGTGCCGGCGCTGGATCTCGCCCAGACCGACCTGAAGGACATCCAGGACGTGGTCGACGAGAGTCCGGGGACCGGCACGCTGAAGCAGCAGATCCAGAAGGCCATCACCGCCTATGGCACGAAGGCGTCGAACTACTCCGTCCTGGCGAAGACCACCGGCGTTCCCATCCGTCCCGCCTTCGGAATTCCGGTCTACTACTACGTGCA
>JBDSME010000547.1:0-3776 GCA_039916065.1 Polyangia bacterium | reverse complement strand
TGCAACCAGATGGTCCCGGTGAACAGGCGCCGCGAATCAGTGCCGGCCCACAGTTCCGTTCCCACCAGGCCGGCGCGCTCCAGAGCGGTGCCGTTTCCGGTTTCTCGATCATCGAAGTGGGGCGCGTAGTAGTACGCCGTGAGGCTGGCTCCCCAGAAATTGGTGAACGTGGCCGAGGTGGACAACCGGAAATGATCTTCGAGTCGGATTCCATCAAGCGCCTGGCGGTGTGAGATCGCCAGCGTGGTGGCGGTATCGGTGGTCTTCCACCAGGGTTGCACGGTGCGGTAGGTGAGATCCGCGTAAGACAGCGCATCGTTCTTGCGATCCAGGTAGCCGAGATCGTTGTAGTCGAGCTGGCGGTCGGACAGGGACTGACTGAGCGAAGCCAACCAGTGGTCACCACCCTGCTTGGCCGCGGTGAGCGTGCCGCCGAAGGCGAGGCGTCCTGGTTCCACGTCTATTCCGTCCTTCTGGGGGCGCGGCGGCCCGCCAACCAGCAGCGACGACACCAGCTGCCCGGCCACCACGTAGTTGGCGGAGGGCGACCGCCAGCGCCCGTCCGTCGCCAGCGCGTACGCGTCATTGCCCTGCTGCGTCCCCGAACGCTCCACCCGATTGGCGGACGTGGCCAGTATCCCCAGATCGCCCCCCAGCCCGGGCAGATAACGAGCCCGTAACACGTTGTAGACGGAAAGAGGATCCACGATGCGCCTCACCGTGATCAGGTCGTTGGTGGCGGGATCGCGGCTGGTGATCGCGGCCGCGTTCTCGCCGGTGATGGCCGACAACGCCCCGACGCTGGACCGGGACGACGTCGCGCCCACGAACTTGGCGGCGCCCCAGATCGCGGACGGTCCGACGTTGTCGCCGAGCGACTCTCCTGAAGCCAGCACGGGATCGGCCGGTCTGGCGCCGATTCGTCGGGTGTAAAACACCGAGCGCGGGGTGGACCAGGTGTCCTGCCCCTCCAGGAAGAAGGGACGCTTTTCGGGATAAAAAACCTCATAATTGGAGAGGTTCAGGATCACTTGATCGGCCTCGACCAGCCCGAAGTCGGGGTTGATGGTCAGATCCAGGGTCGTTCCCTGGGTGGGATGGCCTTTCCCGGACAGCTCGAAGGTGAGGTCCCAATCATGGGGTTTGGCGAGCGTACCCGGCCGCGCCTCCTGGTCGCGGAATCGCAGCCGTAGATTCTCCGAGAAACGCACCTCCCAGGGGCGTGAAGGCTTGATCCCTGACAGGTCTTCCAGCGTCCCGAACGTCGACACGTACCCCGGCGCGCCGCGGGGGCGCCAGGCCCAGATGTCGGTCTCATTCCGCAGGGCGGTGTAGCGCGTGACCTGCAGCCCCCAGCGCTGGGCCGGCGCATCGTCAAAACGCAAAATGCGAAAGGGGAGCTTCAGCTCGACCGACCAGCCGTCGGGGCGTACAGAGGTTTCCGCTGTCCAGTTCTCGTCCCAGTCAGCGGAGTACTGGCTGTCATTGAAATAGATGCCGTCATCCAGGACGCCGGCGGCGTTAACCCCGAAATGGAAGGCGGTGACGAGATCCGATCGGCTGCTGATGTCGACGGTGATCCGGTCGGCCGTGACGACGCGATCGCGCCGCGTGAGGCGCGCCAGCACCGGCGTCGACTTCTGTGTGCATTCGATGCCGATGTACAGGGCGTGCTCGTCGTAGAGGACGCGCATGGCGGTCGGTTCGCTGGGTGCGGCCGCTTCGACGGGATAGTGCTGTAGGAAGGCATTGGTGGGGCGCGCCGCCGCCCAGGCCGCATCGTCGAGCTTGCCATCCAGCCTGATGGGACCGGTGGTGCGGACCGCGCCGACCGTCGGGCGGGCCGGCGCCCGCGGCGCCGCCGGCGCTGGCGGTAAGACCGCACCTAGCAGCACGGCGGCCAAAAGGGACGCAATCATGAGAGCGACGTTGCACTCTATGCTAAGAGGTCGAATTCCCGATGTCTCTCACCGCGCGCCTGACCGAGCTGGTGGCCTTCGACACCCAGAATCCGCAGGGTGACGAACGTCCCGCCGTGGAGGCCCTGGCCCGGCAGTTCCGGGCCCTGGGCGCGGCCGAGGTGGAGGTGCGGGGCGTGGCCGCGCACGCCTTCGTCTACGCGCGGTTCGGAACGGAACCGCCGCGCCTGCTGGTGAACGCGCACGTCGACACTGTCCCCGCAAACGCGGGCTACACGAGCGCGCCGCACCACCTGGTGGAGCGCGAAGGACGCCTGTACGGCCTGGGGGCGGCCGACACCAAGGGGGCGATCGCGGCCATCATGGAGGCGATCGCCGACGCGAACGCGCGCGGTAAACCGCCGCGCGGCGTGGCGGTGCTGTTCTCCGGCGACGAGGAGCGGCGGGGCACCTGCATCCGCCAATTTTTGGCCGAGCCGCGGCTGGCAGGCGGGCTGGAGCGTGCGGTGGTCTGCGAACCAACGGGGTGCGCCGTGGGTTGGCGGCATCGGGGCATCGGCGCCGCCGAAGCCGTGGTCACCTCCGCGGGGGGCCATTCGTCGCTGGTCGATACCATCCCCAGCCCCATCGCCGTGCTGGCGCGCGCCGCCGTGGCGCTGGACGACATGGGGCGGCGTCACCGCCACCAAGGCCCGGCCGGCTTCCAGGGCTTGTGTGTGAACGTGGCGGCGCTGGACGGTGGGGTGGCATTCAACGTGATCCCTTCGCGCGGCACGTTGCGCATGTCGCTGCGACCGGCGCCAGGGGCCGATATGCAGGCCTTGCTGGGGGAAGCCGAAGCAGTGGCGCGCGCGGCGGTGGAGCCGCTGACGCTCGAGTGGACGATCGTCAACGCCAATCCCCCGTTTCAGACGCGGGCGCCCGCCGCGTTCGAATCGTTGCTGGGAGCGCCGGCGCGCCAGCCGGTGGACCTGGCGTTCTGGACGGAGGCCGCCCTGCTGGCCGCCGCCGGAATCGACGCGGTGGTGTTCGGCCCGGGGCACATCGAGCAGGCCCACGCCGCCGACGAATACGTGGAGATCGCCCAGCTCGACGCCGCCTACCAGACGTTTTGCCGTTTGTTCTCGGGGGAGGCACCCGCGACCTGATGGATGCCCAGATCATCACGCGCTTCCTGGAGAGCGTCGGTCAAAAAGCGGACATCGACCTGTACCTGAAGTTGTTTCGGGCGCAGAAGAAGGAGAGCTTCGCGCTGATCTGCGCCAGCGCGCGGATCGTGCAGACGGCGCTGGACCCGTTTCATTTCGACCTGCGTATCTTGTCGGGCCTGGGGCTTACCCCGGTCGTCGTGGTGGGTCTGTTCGAGCCACGGGACGCCGATCGCCAGGCGATGCGGGTCCACGAATGGCTGCTGGAGGACGCCGTGCCGGCGCAGATCGTCCCCGTGGCAACCTCCCTGTCGAAGCCGATGATCGAGGTGGTGCGCGAGACGGTGCACATGAACACCATCCCCTTGCTGTCACTGGAGTCCTCGCGCGACGCGCCGCTGGAGTCGCGTTTCGCGCTGCTGCGCCAGCTCGCCACCGGACTGGAGTCGCGCAAGGTGGTGTTTCTATCCACCAGCGCGGGGCTGGTGCGTGAGGGCCTGCCGCCCATCAACGTGGTGAACCTGGAGAGCGACTACGATCGGCTGCTGCGCGGGGGGACGCTGACCCGGCAGCACGCGTCGCTGTTGCGCCACGGCAAGCAGCTGATCGACCTGACCCCCCATCGGATGACGGTGACGGTGGTCAACCCGCTGCAGCTCTTGCGCGAGCTGTTCACCATGAACGGCGCGGGCACCCTGATTCGCAGGGG
>JBDSME010000546.1:0-3233 GCA_039916065.1 Polyangia bacterium | reverse complement strand
GAGGCCGACCTGTTGAGCCAAACGGGCGGTGGCGCTGGAGAAAACATGAAGGCGTTTTCGCCCTCATTGCGCTTCTATGGATTCGCCGATTTCACCATCCAGAAGTGGATCGCCCTGTCGACGTTCGGGAAAGGCTACATCAACGATCACCTTTCCTTCGGCGTCAGCCACATCAATCTCTACGCTGAGGGAGACATCGCCCCGAATTGGAAGAGCATGGCCGAGGTACGCTTCCTCTTTCAGCCGTCGGGGGCAGCCGAGAATCCCACGGCCGCGCACCTCGCCAATCCGCTGGGCAACTCGGGGAGGACCAACAGCGCGACGTCGGACTTCAACGACAATAACCGGCTCGTCAATCTGGGAGGCCTCGCCATTCAGCGCGCCTATATCGAGTACACGGCGTCCCCTTACCTGAAGATTCGCGCTGGGCGATTCCTCACGCCGTGGGGCATCTGGAACGTCGACCACGGCTCGCCAGTCATCATCGGCCCGAACAAGCCCTACATCGTCGGCGAGCAGTTCTTTCCCGAGGCGCAGACCGGCTTCGAGGTGCTTGGCACGGCACCGGTGGGCGATGCCACCATTGGCTACCACCTGACCCTGTCGAACGGACGGGGCCCGGCGGACGCCTACGAGGATCTAGACGGGAACAAGGCCATCGGGGGGCGGGTGTTTCTGCGCGGCTACTGGCTGGGCCAGGCCGATATCGGCGTCTCGGCCTACGGGGGCACGGTGACCGATCGCCGGCAGCAGATCGGCGATCTGAAGACGCAGTCGGTGGAATATTTCAACTACTCGCACTATCGCGAGGTGTCCTGGGCGGCGGACCTGCGGTGGCTGTGGAAGGGGCTGCACTTCCAAAATGAGGCCGCGGTGCATGATCGCGCCTGGTCCGACGACGCGCGCCCGCCGGTGGTCGCCATGAACGGCCAGCAGGCGGACGTGCGCCGTTTCAGCATGTACTCCCTGCTGGGTTACCGACTGCCCTGGTTCAATATCATGCCGTACACAATCATCTCATATTACGACGCAGGGGAGCGGTCCGCGTTCGTCGGGGCATCCAAGCTCATGGGTTACGCGGTGGGGCTGAACGTGCGCGTCCAGCCCAGCGTCGTTCTCAAGTCCGAGGTGTCGATGGGGCATTTTATTTCGCCGAATGCGGGGAGCGTCGCCGCGTCAGATCGTGACATTGGCGTATGGCTATCCCAGCTCGCGTGGGCGTTCTGAAAGGGGGCTGAGCTATGAAGACGTCCCCTTTCTCCCGCCGAAACGGTCTGCTAGGGCTGGTCAGTGCCGGCGTGGTCTTCATCGCCGTGGCGTCCTCAGGATACGGCGGTGGTGCGCTGGCCGTTGACCCGCCTTTGGCGGTTTTCGTGGGAACCGAATCGCCCCTCAGCGACATCAGCAGGAGCGCTCTGCGCCGCGCCTTTCTGGGTGAACCCACGGTCGTCGAGGGCGTGAAACTATTGCCCCTGAACCAAAACCCGGGTACGCCCGATCGGATCCGTTTCGACAAGGGCGCCCTGGACCTCCTGCCCGACGCAGTCTCGCGCTTCTGGATCGACCAACGCATCCGCGGTGAGGGAAATCCGCCGCGCTCCATCCCCTCGGTTGAGCTGCTTTTGAAGCTGGCGTCGCACCTGCCGGGGGTAATCGCGTATGCACGTATCACGGACGTCCCACCGGGCAGCGTGAAGATCCTGACCATAGATGGCAAGAAGCCTGGGGCACCCGGCTACCTTCTCAACTGAGGCCGATCAGGGCCTACCAGCGTTCCCACGACGCTACACGCAATCAGTCAGTCATTCTTCGGCCCGCGTATCGCCAACTTCTGGACGGCGGCCAGGAGGAGTTCACGCTTGAACGGCTTGACGATCCAGCCCTTTGCTCCCGCTTCACGCGCCTTGCGGATGAGGGACGGCTGCCCCTCGGAGGTCAACATGACAATGGGAACGGTGAGTCGTTCCGTCGAGGCGCTGACCACCATCTCCAAGCCATTGAGATTTGGCATGTTCACGTCACAGAGTACGAGGACCAGGCCAGGATTGGTGCGCAGCTTCTGAAGCCCATCCTGACCATCAACCGCCTCCAAAA
The DNA here is from genome assembly GCA_039916065.1 of Polyangia bacterium. Taxonomy (GTDB): domain Bacteria; phylum Myxococcota_A; class Polyangia; order Fen-1088; family Fen-1088; genus FEN-1088. Next base: position 1,139 of record JBDSME010000546.1, on the reverse strand, counting down.
TGGCGTACCCCGCGGGGGCGACCGCATCGCGCACCTGTCGTCTGATGGTTTCGGAATCGTCGACGACCAAGATCGTGTCCACGTCTAGGACGTCGACATACTCCTGGAAAAGCTGAAGGGGCGCGGGGGACGGACGGTCCACCAACACCAGTCAGCAACGCGACAGAATATGCCGCATGGCAGCGGGGGCCATCTCGCTAACCCCTATGCTTGATGGGTAAGCGGACCACGAAAGTGGTGCCTTTGCCGGCCTCACTGGAGAAGCTGATCGAGCCATGGTGCCGGTCCACCACGATGGAACGTGCCAACATCAAACCCTGACCGGTGCCATGCCCGACGGCCTTGGTGGTGAAAAATGGCTCAAAGAGGCGATGTCTTATGTTCTCGGGGATTCCGCTGCCGTTGTCGGATACGCGAATCTCAGCATGGTCCTCCACGACCCCTGTCTCGACGCGAATGATTCCGTGTGGGGCCTGGGGAGTGCTTTTCACGACCGCGGCGATTGCATGAGCCGCATTCACCACCAGATTCAGCACCACCTGATTGATCTCGCTGACGTGACATTCGACTGGGGGCAGCGTGGGATCGAGCCCTGTCTCTACGGTGGCGACATGCTTCCATGTACTGGCGGCGACGGTGATTGTGCTCTCGATGGCGTGATTCAAATCGGCAGATGCTTTTTCGGAAGTGCCCGGGTGGGAGAATTCCTTGAGTGCGCAGATGATCTTGCGGACTCGGGCGATGCCCTCCAGCGCCGACGACGAGGCCTCAGGTGTTCTGCTCTCCAGAAACGCCACGTCGGCGCGGTCCTCGGCGACCCTGGCCTCCTCGACCAACAGTCCATATTGCGGGTCGCCTTTTAGCCTTCCCACGATAGCTCGGTATTCGCCCATCACTTTCAGAAGATCGCCGAAGCTCTCGCCAAGGAATGAGACGTTGTCTCCAATATATTGCAGGGGTGTATTGATTTCGTGAGCAATTCCTGCGGCGAGCTGGCCAATGGCTTCCATCTTCTGCCCTTGCATCAGTTGGGACTCCATGCGGCGTTGCTCCGTGACGTCGCGAAAGGTAACCACCAATCCCACCACGCGACCCTCTTCCCGGGCCGGGGTACTGACGTAGTCTGCGGTGAAGATGCG
>JBDSME010000545.1:0-5392 GCA_039916065.1 Polyangia bacterium | reverse complement strand
ATGGGGATGAGTGCGGCTCGCGCGGCGTGTGGGCGACCGATCGCCTCCTGGGTGCCCACAAGCGCCGCCTTTTCGGCGCGTGTGACGTAGCGCTCGTTGCTGACGACGCCCCGCAAGGCCCAGGCCGTCGCCGCCCCCGGCGGCGGTGCGCCCGTGACGACGTCGAGCCGGGCCGCGGAGGGCAGGCCATCGCCGCGCACAGTCGTGTTGCGCGTGATCATCCAAGGACCGGCGTTTCCACCGATGAACGCAAACAGACGCGGCGTAGCGAGGTCCATCGCCGCCAGCGTAACATCACGCACCGACCCCAAGGAAGACGAGTTCGGACGCGGCGAGGTGATCAACTATAGAACCGGCGTGTACACCTGATCCCTTCCTCCGACCGACGGCGTGTGCGCCGCGTCGGCTCCCGCGGCGTTGTGGCAGCCCACACAGATTGTCATCGCCGGTCCGCTGCTTCCCATCCCATCAGCGACGACGCCGGCTGCGTCATGGGGGGCCGGATGAGCGAGGGGAACGCGTTCGTACCAGTACCAGTTCGTGCCCCCGGCGCTGTTCGCGGTCGTCTTTCGATAGACCGCGTAGCCGACAGGAGTTGGCGCGTCGATGGCCGCGTAAAGCTCTTTGACCGCGGCCGAATCGACAGGCCATGCCCCTGTACCGCCTGCGGCGTTCGAGATCGCGGAATTGGAGCAGATGCGGTTAAACCCGTGCGGAGATGGATCCCGGCTGGCATGTACGGCGCTTTCGCATTTCCATTCCTTGTAAGAGCCCGCGGTCAGCCAGGCCTCGATGGCCGTGGCGCCCGAGGGCGGAACGTCGACTTTGTCGGCGCTGTTGCTGCTACCGCAGGAGGCGAGGCCAACCCCCGCCGTCAGGATCGTCCAGAGAGCGGCAAAAGCGGGACGTGTGTGGTGTCGAATCATGTGATCTTCTCCCCCAAGTCAGTAGTGCGCGCGCTGGTGCGCGGCAGACGTCCAAATGGACAGCCGGGGACGTTACGCGGATGGCGGGGGGACGGTTACGAAGGAAATTGCTGATTCGACTCCGAAGATGGAACCATCTCCCCCCTCGGGCGTATGGATGATGTGACGAACGCTCTTGGTGCTTGTCTAAGCCCGCACCCAGGGAGCATGCTGCTGCCCTGGATGGCTTCCGTCGACGTCACGGCCGACCCGCTGGACCAGGCGATGGCCCGTTTCGCCTCGGGCGAGGACGCGGCGTTGGGTGACGTCTATGATCTGGCATCACCGGCCGTCTTCACATTCTTGCTGCGTCTGTGTCGGGATCGTCTGATGGCCGAGGATCTGACGCAGGAGACCTTCTTGCGTCTGCACCGCGCCCGCGGCCTGTATCGCGCGGGAGCGCCCGTCATGCCCTGGGCATACACCATCGCGCGGAGACTGTTTTTGGACGCTGTTCGCGCACAGCGGCATGACACGGCGACAACGCATGGAAGCGCGGACCGTGGCGACGGAGGTGAAACGCCCGCGGCGATGGCGCGTGAGATCGCCGCCACGGGACCTTCCGCGGAAGAGCTACTTGCCGATCGACAATTGGCGGCCGCCGTCGACGCGGCGCTGTCACGGCTCCCCGAGGCGCAGGCGTCGGCATTTCGATTGCTGAAGGGTGAAGGCTTATCCGTGGCCGAAACGGCTGCCATCATGGGGACCACCAGGGGAGCTGTAAAGTTGCGCGCCCATCGCGCTTATGAAGCTTTGCGCGTTCTTTTGGCGGTGCATCTGACCGGTCGCGTGGCTGGCGCTGTCGTCAACCCCGGGGATCGACGTGTCAGCAAGCAGACTGAACCGCCCGCACCCGGGCCCACCGCCGGCTCTCTGAGTTCCAAATCGCGGGGGGACACCCCGTGACCACGAGCGACCGATCTTCCGACCGACATTGCGACCGACCTTCCGAAGTCGTCCGCGCCCGGTTGATGGCGGCCGTCAGCCGCCAGGCGGCGACCCCGCCGGACACATGGCGTCGGCGGGTGGTGATACACGGCGTGTTGGCGGCGGCGTGGATGATTGGGGTGACTGCGCTGCTGGGCGCCAGAGGCGACTGGTCAGAACTTCCCCGCGACTTGGTGATACCAACGCTGGTCGGCCTTTTGGGAAGCGCGATGCTCGCCTCGGTGGGTGGGACGTCTCGCGGACGCATCATGGTTGGCGCCAGCAGCGAGGTGTTGTTCGGCTTGTTGGCCTCCATCCCCGTGCTGTTGCTGGTCGTCGTCACGATGTTCGATCTACAGGGGCCCGAAACCCCCTTATCTGTCGATCCCGGCGCGACGTTCGCGGGCGCGGTGAAGTGTGACTTGCTGATCATCGGGGTCGGGCTTCCATTGCTCGGGCTGGGATGGGCCCTATTGAGGGGACTGATACTGGCGCGCCCGGCTCTTTCGGGAGCTTGTGTCGGCCTGGGCGCCGCGACTTGGGCCCACGCCATCCTTCGGGTGCATTGCCCGATGGGGGGCGCGAGCCACGCCATCATCGGCCACCTTTTGCCCGCCATTCCGGTGATGGCACTGGGCGCATGGGTATTCAGTGCCAGAGCGCATGTCGACCGGGCAACCCCGGCAGACGGCTCGGATCGCTAAACCTGCCCGGTGCGCGACGTCCGTTGCGGTGCGCGTGGCTGAGACGTTCAGGCCAAACAACCGCGTAACCGGTTTGGCTCGGCGCCCGTAAGAAGAGCACGGATCGATTGAATCCTCAGTCGATCCGCTGCCGGACGCTCCGGCGTACAAATCGAAAGGAATCAGAACATGACCACCAAGGGCACCTTGATCGCCGCCGCAGTCGCCGGCCTGTTCGCCGCCGGGACGCCGTTCGTCGCTTCGGCAAAGTCTGAAGGGACGGTGCATTGTCAGGGAGTCAATGCCTGCAAAGGCAAGGGCGGGTGCAAGTCCATGGACAATTCTTGCAAAGGGCACAACGGATGCAAGGGGAAGGGCTGGATGTCCATGTCCGAGAAGGACTGCAAGGACAAGGGCGGCACCGTCGCGCCGGTCGAGAAGATGTAACGACAGCAACGAGAGAGGTACCGGAAATGCACCACCCCGCGCCGGGACATCCGGCGCGGGTTCGACCCACCTGTGGAATCCCAGACCGGGCAAGTAGCAACGAGAACACATGAGCGACCACTTCCCCCACATCGGACACGGCATCGGCCTCAGGCCGCCACATTTCGAAGCGGTGCTGCAAGACGCGACCGGGATCGACTGGGTCGAGGTAATCACGGAGAACTTCATGGTGGCGGGTGGGAACCCGCGCGCCGTGCTGAGGCAGATTCGGGCGCGCATGCCGGTCGTGTTGCACGGCGTTTCCCTGTCGCTGGGCTCGGTCGATCCTTTGGACATTGCCTATTTGGACAGGCTGGCCACCCTGGCGCGCGAGATTGAGCCAGCCTGGATTTCGGACCACCTGTGCTGGTCCAGTTTCGGTGGTCACACCGCCCACGACTTGTGGCCGCTACCGTTCACGGAAGAGGCGCTGGCGCATGTGGTGACTCGCGTTGCCGCCGTTCAGGAACGACTGGGACGTCGAATTCTGGTCGAGAACGTATCGAGCTATTTGCAGTTCGTGGATTCAGCGCTTACCGAGTGGGAATTCTTGGCCGAACTCTGCGCGCGTACGGATTGTGGCGTATTGCTGGACGTCAATAACGTCTTCGTCAGCGCGCACAATCACGGATTCTCCGCTCGGTCCTTCGTGGAAGGTATTCCCGTCGGACGGGTGGGCCAGATTCACCTGGCAGGCCATCGCGACGATGGCACCCACCTACTGGATACGCACGATCATCCGGTCTGTGATGGAGTGTGGGATCTCTATCAAACCGCGGTGGCCAGGTTCGGCGACGTGCCAACGGTGATCGAGCGGGACGACGCCATTCCACCGCTGGCTGAACTGGTGGCGGAGTCGCGCAAGGCCGCTGCGATCGCCGCCCAAGGGGCAAGCGGCGCGCGCTCAGCAGATTACCCGTGCATCCGTTTTGAAACAGGCGCCGCAGGCCCGACGACATAAGCCATGACGTTGTCGGAAACTCAAGGGTTGCTTTACGACCTGATCACCGCGCCCCGAGGTGTGGCAGTTGGTCTTGGCGCGCGCGGTTTGACCGAAGGAGATCTCAGCGCCGTTGTGCGCAGCGACGCCAGGCTCTCCGCTGTCGACCGGGTGGACATCTACGCGAACATGTATTTCTATCGGATACTGGACGTCCTGCGGGAGGAGTATCCGCGAACCCTGGCGGCGGTTGGCGAGGCGGCGTTCCATGATCTGATCACCGACTATCTCCTTGTTCACCGACCTGCCCATGCCTCGCTGCGCGAGGTGGGCGCGGCGTTGCCGATCTTCCTGGCCGCGCAGGCATCGACCTTCGGGCGGCCCTGGCTGTTTGAGCTGGCGCGCCTGGAGCGTGCGCACCTTGAACTGTTCGATGGACCTGACGCGCACCCGCTGACAATCCTGGACCTGCGCTCCATGGCAGTCGATCCCACGGAGCTAGCCGCGTTGGCGGTGCAACTGGTGCCCAGTCACGTCCTGGTGACCAATGCGTTCACGTTATCCCCCGTGTGGCAACTTGCGGAGACGCGGCCGGGCTCCCCGGTGTTCGCTGGCGTCCCGAGCCTTCTGCCCGAGGTCTTGCTGGTCTGGCGTCAGGGCTTGGTGGTCAGGCACCGCGCCGTGACCGACGCTGCCGAAGCCCGGGCGCTGGAGCGCGCTGTGCCCGGGACGACCATTGGCGCACTCTGCGAGACGTTGGCTGCGCCGGTGTCGGAGGCAGGTGAAGCGGCGGACGCCGCCCGCGCGTTCCAACGACTGGCCGCCTGGACCGACGACGGACTGCTCAGCAGGGCGGAAGGTCCCACCGCGAGATAGGACCGTAACCGTCCGGCGCCCCGGACGTAAGACGGGACAGCACCAACGAATTGCGACCGGCACCTCGCCGAAAGGATGCTCAGATGCTGACCAAGTTTGCCAGGAACATTTTTCAACGGCTGCGGACCGCGAGCGACAGGGCCTATTTCATGGGACCGCTCTTGGTGCGTTTGACCTTGGGAGTCGTATTCATCGGTACAGGATGGGGTAAGTTGCACTCTCTGCCCGACGTGAGCGCGTTTTTCGCCAGCCTGCATATTCCGGCGCCCGGTTTTCACGCGCGACTGGTGGCTACCACCGAGTTGGTCGGGGGCATCCTGATACTGGTCGGACTTGGCACGCGCCTGGTTTCACTGCCGCTGGCCTTCACGATGGTGGTCGCCATCTTGACGGCCAAGCGCGATCAAGTGGAAGGGATCAGCTCGTTGCTCGGCTTCGAAGAGTGGAGTTATCTGGTCATGTTCCTGTGGCTGGCGGTCGCCGGCGCCGGCGCGATCTCACTGGATGCGCTCTGG